>CABVBB010000150.1 GCA_902496505.1 uncultured Peptococcaceae bacterium | reverse complement strand
CGCGCCTTCGCATTGAGCAGGCATCCGTACGCCGCCTAGAGCTGCTACTGTGGCAGCAAAGTCGATCTGGCGGATGATGCGGTCTGTCTCATAGCCTTCTTTGAGGCCTTGACCGGCGGCAATGAAGATCGGGGAGACGCTGGTATCGCTTTCGCCATAGGTCGTGGAGATGCTGTCGGCATGGTCAAAGTTGTACCCCTCAGCATGCCAGATGATGATATCGCCCGCTTCTGGTCCGCCTTGACCCAAAAGTACAGCGTCTTTGTTGCGCAGTGCGACGGAAACGATGCGATGGCCGGTCTCTTTATCCTTGTAGCCGTACAGTGCAGTCATGATGTCCTCTTCCAACTCGTATTTGTCAGCAGGCTCGACGATACCATGGGACTCTCTGCCTTTGAGGTTGATGTAGATATGACCTTCGCGCTGGCAGACTGCCTTGGTACGGGTCCAATCGATCTCTTTGCCGCCCTTGCCATTGTCTTTGAGCACGGTGAAGCCCAACTCTTCCATGATGGGAGTGACCACGCCATTGGCATCAGTCAGCATGGGAACTTTGTGTTTGGGAGCGACTTGGCCATGGTCGGAGAAGATGATGATCGTCCAGCCCTCGTCCAAAAGGTGCAGGAATTTACCCAAGTAGTAGTCAGTTTGGATATAGAGATCTCTCATCCATTTCTGGGCAACTTCTACAGGATTGCGGTTAAAATCTCTCTCAGCAAGATGTTTGATGAACATATGCTCCTCAAGGTCAATTGCGTGGAAATGGGAGAAGACCACATCCAGATCTTCTTTTTCCATCAGATACTGCATAGCGGCGGCCTGCCAATCAGCGACAGCGTACCAGTTATCCAGCATGCAGTCGGTGATCAGCATAGGATCTTGGCGGCCCAGCATGGAAAAAGCGGTCGGATAGCCGATGTTTTCGCAGACTTCTTTGTAAAGACGTTTTGGATGCCATACCGTATCATTGTGGATATCCAGCGCATTGGAGACGTGCATGGTGAGTGTCTTGCCTTCTGGATCCAGCTTCAAAAGCTTCATATTGCGGACAGCCTGGTAGACCTGTTCGCCTTTGATAGCGTCATCGACAATACTCACGACCAGTTTGCCTAATGAAAGGACCACGAAAGGTTCGGCGTCCTTTTTCTTTTTGTACACAGCGACGCTGTCATAGATGCCTGCATCATTTTTGAGGATCAAAGCGGGGCGTCGGACCAAGCCGCCGGAGAAGAGGATGGTGAATTCTTTAGCATCCTGGGGAGCATTGGCCCAACCGGAAGCCTCTTTGATCGGTGAGCGGACCATGTCCACATAACCTTCGCTGGCGTGGCTGGTCAGCTGTTCTTCTTTGTAGATCAGCGCTTTGCGCGAATTGGAACTGGTGGCGGAAAAATCATCAAAGCTGCTGCCAGTTTTGCCGTCCTCTACATCGAGGTCATCGATCACGCAGGCTGCGCTGGCTTCCATAGGAGCTTTGGGAATGAAGCGGACTTCGGCGAATTTTTCGGAAGCGCCGACCAAAAATTCCGAATCGACCATGGCCACCGCGCCATTGACGACGCCAGGAGCGGTGCCGTCGACGACGAAGAGATTGGGATTGTCAGAGGATGGCGGCCAAGCGGAACCGGGCCAATGCCAGACTAAAGTTTTTTTGCCAGCCTCAGCCAGAACGTTCCACAGCTGCTCAGCTTTGCATAAACGAGAGTCGATATTGTAGTCGATCTCATCGATGTCATTACCCTTGCGGAAGAAGCCGGTGATGCCATGAACATTGGCGTAGCAGCCGCAGGCTAGAGTCGTCCACATCGGCGGTGTGACTGTAGGATGACCGCCCAGCATCACCAGGTCGTGGCGCTGGGCGCCGCGCTCGATATATTGCTTCACATTGGGCATATAGCCTTCATCCACATACTTGCGGGTCAGGCGCGGGTCCATCCCGTCGACCCCTAAGAGTAAGATCTTGTTCGCTAATGCGTCTCGTTTTGTCATCATAAACGCCTCCTGAAATATTTTTGACGATTCATTTACAAGTCGTCTTGCTATTGCTATAATATGCTTTAATCAAAGATTTGAATAGTACCATAAAACTGTGCTTATTTTAATTGGCTGTATGATTTTTCATATAGCCGATTAGGATGTACGTGGTCCAGAAGAAAAGGGGCTGATCCTATGCATATCAAACATCTAGAATACTTCGTCCAAGTCGTTGAATGCGGTTCTATCTCCAAAGCAGCCAATGCGTTGTACCCCAAACCAAGCAACCTCAGCAAATGTATCAATAACATCGAAAACGAGTTCAATGCCGTATTGTTTAAGCGGAGCAGCAAAGGCGTGACCCTGACCAGTGATGGGGAAAAGGTATTAGCGTGGGCCAAGAATTTACTGGACGGGGAACAAAAGCTCAAAGCTTATTTTGAACAAAATCAGAAAAATACGGCCAAGATGCAAGGCAATATCAATTTAAGCATCCCTGCGACGATCAATGAAAATATGCATGCCGAAGTTTTAAATGAAATTACCCAAAAATATCCGCAAATGTCGCTGACAGTTGAAGAAATGAATATCAATGACATGATCGAGAGCATCAAGAACGGTGCCGCAGATGCGGCTGTGCTGATCATGAATGGTTCAACTCTGCAGCAGATCGAGGGCGACGAGGAATTGGTTTTTATACTGACTGGAAAGCCCAAATTAGCAGCCTTTGCTGCCAAAGAAAGTGCTTTTGCGCAAAAATACCATTCGATCTCCATCAAGACCTTGATGACGCTGCCGATCATCCTCTATACACCAGCCTCTACTCACGTGGCGACGATTTCTGAGCTGCTGTCTGATCATGGCACCATGAATATCGCCAATCAGACCAGCAATGCTATGCTGTTTCATTCCATGCTCAGTACAGGCAAATATATTGCGATCGGTATGGAAGCCCTCAGTGGGATGGACAGCTATACCGCCATACCCATCAGAGACAAATTAGATCTTTATACAGGTCTGCTTTTGAACCGTCACAAACTGGACGATCCCTTGCTGGGCATATTTATCAATTATTATCTCAATTACCAGCATGTACCCGTTCCCGATATCATCTCAAAAACGACAGAACCATAAGGACAGCGAAGAGCCCTCATCACTTACATGGTGTGATGAGGGCTCTTTGCTTTATATGAAAAGTGGGGTCATCAAGCAGATCCACTATATTAAAAATAATATAACGGTTATAAATAAAACTTCTTTTTCGGTACTATCACATAAATTAAAGTCAGTGTATGATGACGGTAATGAATCGATTCAGCAAAAAAATGGATAAATCGACAAAAAAGCGCATTAAAACGCTGTGCTAGGCCAAATTTAACAAATGAGGTGACACAAATGACTGACAATGCTAAGAAATCAATTTTATCAGGGAGAAATGCACGGGTATATCTGCACTATATTATTTGTTTTCTCATCATGTTTGGATTCGGTCAGCTTCCGCCATTTGCACCGCTGACACCATTGGGCATGCAGGTATTGGGTATATTTTTAGGGGCTGTTTATGGCTGGAGCTTTACAGATATGGTCATATCCAGTATGATCGGTATTGTATCCTTGGTGTTTTTGGAGGGCAATACGATTCCTTCGATCATTGCCAATGGATTAGGAACGCAGATCGTTTGGTTCATGATCTTTTTGATGATCTTCACCAATGTTATTGAAGAAGAGGGGCTGGCGAAGTATTTCGCTAATTGGATCATGTCGCGCAAAGCGCTCTCTGGTCACCCTTGGCTTTTGACCTTTGCCTTTTTGTTCACCGCCTATTTTCTCGGCAGTGTCAATGTCTTTGCCTCCATGTTCATTCTCTGGGGCATCTTGTACGGTATCTGCACCATGGTAGGCTATAAACCCTATGACGCCTATCCGACCATTATGATCATCGGCATCACGTTATTTGCCATCTTAGGACTTGTTTTGATGCCTTATTCCGTCAATGCACTGGTCATTTTGAGCACCTTTGAAAAAATCACAGGCGTAGCGATCAGTTTTGCCAGTTATATTGCCTATATGATCCCCTTGGTATGCCTGCTGATGCCGGTCTTTATCTTTTTGGCGCGGTTTGTCTTCCGAGTGGATGTCACACTGCTGAAAAATGCAGACAGCTCAGCCATCAGCAATAATGAACCGTTGAATACTACCCAGAAGATCATCTGCGTCGCGCTTTTGGCCACGATCATTTTGCTGCTGGCACCTAGTATGCTGCCAAAGACTTGGCTGTTCACCCAATTTCTCAACAAGATCGGCATGTTTGGCACCATGTGCTTCATCATGGCACCATTAATGATCCTCCGTGTCAATGGTCAGCCTATCTTGAGCTTTGAAAAAATGATCGCCCGCGGATTGCCCTGGGGCGCTGTACTGGTAACGGCCTTCGTGCTGCCGCTCTCACCGCTTTTGACAGCAGAGGAGACAGGTATGCAGGCACTGTTTATGAATATTATCGCACCGCTCAATGTGCTGCCGCCGTTTATCCTGCTGATGCTCGTTTTCCTCATTACCACGGTCATCACCAACTTTGCCAACAATACGGCCACAGCGCTGATCGTCATGCCGATCATCTTAGGCTACAGCAGCCAAGCCGGCGTTGAACTGCCTGCCTTAGTCGTCATGCTGATCTGCTGCACCCATATTGCGATCATGACCCCTGCCGCTTGTCCGATGGCTGGCGTCATGTTTGGCAACACCGGCTGGATCAAAGGCAAAGACATTTATAAATATGCCCCCATCATCGTGGTCTGCTGCTTTATCGTGTTATTTATCGCGGGCTATTTCTGGGGTAAGGTCATTTTCTAAAGGTTCAAGAGTAATATATTGCTATAATGAAATGACAAAAGAAGGGCTGCGCAGGCAGTCCTTCTTTTGCTGTGAGAGGCTTTATTATTCGCCGTAAAGGGCGGCGAAGCGGCCCAAGATGGCGGCTGCTTCGGCTCGGGTGGCATGTGCTCCTGGGGCGAGGGAATGATCATCCCGGCCGGTGAGGAGCCCTTTGGCGACGGTCCATTGGATGGTCTCTACAGCGTAGGGCGAGGTCTGACTGCTGTCGGTGAAGCGATCGAGCGAGGCTTGGGCGGAGACGTCACAGCCTACACCGACACCATCTTCATCTGGAAAGTCGTACTCGTCGCTTCCTAAGTATCCCTCATCAGAGCGGACAAAAAAATAAGCAGCTGCCAGGATCGCTCATGATCCTAGCAGCTGCTTTGCTGTAAACCAAAAATCAGCTGCTTTGTTAAAATTTTCGGCCTGCCTGCCCCACAAAAGTGCCGCCGTATTTTTCCTTCTGCGGCAATAATACACTGTGGGGAATATTAGCGGACTTGGAACAACCAAGAGGCCGTTAAAACGCAAAATAAAGCCAAATACTAACGACCCGCTGTCTGCGGCCCCTTTTCGGACGGATAAATGGCGGTCAGCTGCACTCTTTACATTTCCTCAGCGCCTGCGGACTCGGCACCCTCTCTTTGGTCCTCCTCCGTCTGCGGCGTCTCCTTTGGCGTGAGGTCATTCAAGTAAGGAAAGGCCGCCGCATTGAGACCCGCGGCTTTGGTTGTTTTGGCCAGCCGCTGAGCAACTTTTTCCTCCAGACTGGCAGCTTTTTTCATTTTGGGCATAGGGGTTTCCTCCTTAGGTGAGATAAGCGTCTGTTTTTCGATCAGCGAAAGAAATGCCATCTGCACGCAATTGACGATAAGGCGGTCTTACGCACAGTGTATCCCCTGCGCGCAGCATTCCAGCGAGCATTTCGCCCGCAATACTTTCTAAGATTTCATTATAGCAGACACAGAGACGTTGACAATATCCTGTCCTTCCTTCAACCGCGGCAAATGGTGCATTGGTGGAGAAAAACGATGTTTCACGTGAAACAGAAATAGGTTGGGAGAAAACGATGTTTCACGTGAAACAAGAATAAGGTGTGGGAGAAAACGATGTTTCACGTGAAACAGAAATAGGTTGGGAGAAAACGATGTTTCACGTGAAACAAGAATAAGGTGTGGGAGAAAACGATGTTTCACGTGAAACA
>CABVBB010000149.1 GCA_902496505.1 uncultured Peptococcaceae bacterium | reverse complement strand
AGGCTGTCGCAACGACGATAAAAATCGTTATTGCGACAGCCCCTTTTTACTTTCTATGATAAGGACAGCGCGCCTTGATGCACTGTTGGTTCTCTGCGGAAAAATCGCATTGGATCTGATCCGGCAGTTCCATGGCTACGCCCAAATGTTCCTTGGTGAAACGAACGGCCTCCTTGACAGCGGTGAAGGAATTGCGCTTGCAGCAGCGCGGGCCGCCCAACGGTGCAATAGCGGCCAAGGCTTCGGCAGTCATTTGGTTGGACAAGCGCCAGGGCGTGACCGTCAGGGGCGTGGCTTTGGTCACGATGCTCATAAACATCCCCGCACTCACCGCTGCGCCGCAGCAGCCCCACAGGCCGCAGGCGCCGCCGGGATAGCTGCTGCCCCGCGCCTTCATCTCCTCCAGCGCAGCCGCAAGCTCCACTTGTCCGCCGCTGTTGGCATAAGCCGTCAGCAATGCTGCCCCCACCAGCACATGATGCTCTGGCCCGTGCATATAGATGAACGGATCGTTCATCAAGGTCTGCAAGATCGCTATAGGATCGCGGGACCCGCTCTCCCGGCATCCTGCCATGATCACTTCGATGCCTTTTCGCGCATGGCACTCGTCGCACACATAATGCCCCGCTGCACAGCTGGCATAAGCCATGAATTTTTGGTGACACAGCGCGCACTCCAATTCCCGCGCTTCTTCAAAATAAACGAGCGGCTCACCACAGACCAAGCACGCTCCTATCGTTCTCGTCATTTGACCATCTCCTTCTTTTATCAAACGAAACACTTCACGCTATCCCTGTCTCAAACAAACTGTTTAAAGAAATCTCCAGCTCTGAGAGATGCCGGAACGCAAACCAATTTTATTCGGCTGTCCCTCCCATTTTCGATCTTATTATACGCTGCCCGGCCAGAGTCTGCAAATCGCTCGTTGACTGCGTCTTTTCTATCAGCTTACTATATCCACTCTTTAGGGGCAAGCCAGATATTCATAAAAATCTCAGGATGGCAATATTAAGTTACTAGGCTGTGGTATGTCTTACGCAAAATGGCTTTAAATAGCGGTTTTTGAGGACTTCACATTTCTGTTCTTTGTTTTTCACAGCCGACGCTAAATTTTTAGGCGTTGTCTTTTTGCTACTCGATCTGCTGTTTATCCCCATGAGCCGCAACAATACGTATATAATTATGTATCTCATTTTTGACACGTAATAAATTATGTGTTATGATAGACTCAAGGAGGTGGGGAACACGAAAAGCTACTCATCAAAAGAAGTAATAAAAAAATTAACAGATGACGGCTGGTATGAAGTGGCTTGCGTCGGTGATCATCACCAATATAAACACCCCACCAAGCCCGGACGAGTTACCATCACTCACCCAGTCAAGGACATACCGGTCGGCACTCTAAGGAGCATTGAAAAGCAAGCAGGGATCAAGTTTTGATCCTTGCTTGCGGAATAGAAAGGAGTGAACAAAATGTCAAAAGATCGTTATGCATATGTCGCTGTATTAGATTATGCAGATGATGGTATAAGCATTTCCTTCCCTGACTTACCTGGATGTTATCCTTGTGCGGAAAATACTGAGCAGGCCTTGAAAAATGCACGTGAAGCTATGGGTTTGCATCTGTGGGGTATGGAACAAGACGGCGAGCTGATCCCAGAACCAACACCAGTCACTGATATACGACTAGATGCCAATCAGGTGCCGTTATTAGTTGAAGTCTTTATGCCTCCTGTCCGTGATAAGATCAGTAATCGTTTTGTAAAAAAGACTTTGTCTCTACCCGCTTGGTTGGCTGATGCAGCTGATGAAGCAGATGTCAACTGCTCTAAAATCTTTCAGCGAGCCCTGATAGACTATCTTGGTGTGTCTGCACCGAAGCAATAAAAAAAGCCCCCGCTCGCGTTGGCGCGCAAGCAGGGACTATGGCTGTGATATACAGCACTCTGAACAAGTAAAGTATACCACAGCCACCTTAATTCATCAAATTGGAAGGTGGTATTTTTTGTGCCTAAGATAAAAAAACTGCCAGTAGCAAGTATGAGTTTCGGGTGGATCTAGGCCGAGATCCGGCGGTTGCAAAATGATGCGGACAAGGGGATCGTTATAAAAAAACTGCCGGCATGAGCGGAATAATGATTTTTAAGATAAAATATCTTGCAAAACATTGTTATGATATTCTGGTTTGGACGACTCCCACTCTTTGCATATACTGAGACATACCCACGCATCACTTTCAGCAGAGAGTGGCGCCACATTAGAGCAAATTCAAGAGCGCCTTAGTCATGTTATATAGCGGTTCTTAAGGGATATTCATAAAAATCTCAGGATTTCTCCACATTTTCTTGACCATTCACGGCACAAGAGCGGTTATAATAAAGCCACAGCCAAGAAAAATAGTTTTCGATACACTCTTCATTTCTTTTCCCCTCTTAAAAAGAGCCGCCTCCCCAGCGGCTCTTTTTTTATGGTTTTTTCGGCAGCACGGCGAAAATTGGTCTTTCCTGCTTGTGCATCAGCGGGCATTTCATGCTATAATGACAGGATAAGCTTTTTGAGGAGGTCCACCATGAATTATCAAAAGCTCATTGAACGCTATGCTCATAATGATGATACCATCCACCGCGGACACGCTTATTACATGAACCACTACGTCCACGGTCTGACAATCACAGATATCGCTGAGCCTGCCAGCGGCTCGCCCAATTTTGTAGCGCGCGCGACGGTGCAGAGCTCTGTGGGCGGTGCTTATGAAGTCTCCGTGATCATCCGCAATAATGATGCGCTGGCCATGCACTGCAATTGTCCAGCCTATGATCTGCACGGGGGCTTTTGCAAGCATTTGGTGGCGCTGGTCTACGCCATAGAGGCTGAGCGTATGGGCGCGGTGCGCACCATTCGCCGGCAGCCCAGCCTGCGCTTGGCCGATCAGCTTTTGGCGCAGTACCGCCCCGCTCTGCCGGAGGGCGACGAGGAACTGACGCTGGGGCAGGCGGCCTTGGTGCCCAAAGTATTTTTTGACCAGCATGCTCCTGGCTTCAAGCTGGAATTTTCCATCGGCGTCGGCCGCCCTTATGTGCTCAAAAGCCTGCACCAATTCGCAGACCGTATGCTGCACAATGAAACTTTTCGCTACGGCAAAGATCTGGTGCTGCACCACGCGCGGGAAAATTTCACCGCGGACAGCCAATTTTATCTCGATCTGATCTTAGAGACCAATCGCCTCTTGGATACGGTGGCCGATCAGAACAATTACTATCTGTCCAAAGGCTCTGTGCTGGGCCGACACATCATGCTGACGCCCAATCAGTTCGACGCTTTTTTTGACCACGTCTGCGGCCAGACGCTGCCGCTGAGCACCAAAGAGCTTTTCTTCGACGACTGCCGCTTCACCATGGACGATCCCAGCGTGCATTTCACCTTTGCCCTGTGGGAGAACGACGTCTACCAGCTGCTCTGCGACCTGGATCATTACCAACTGTACCAAAGCGACCACTACGGCTATCTGCTCTACGACAAGACCGTCTACCGCACCAGCGAAGATTTCCGCCGCTACACCTTTCCCCTTTTGGAAAGTTTGAGCCGCAATCAGCGCAGCGGCATCGTCTTTGACCGCGGGCAGCTTTCCGCTTTCATCGGTCTGGTCTATCCTCACCTGACGCACGTGGATATGGATCAGGAACTTCTGGACGAATTGACCCCTGCTGCGCTGGAAGCTCGGCTGTATTTTGATTATCCTTATACTGAAGCAGTGCGCGGCCGGGTGGAATTCGTCTATGGCGACGTCACCATCGATCCTTTGGTGGAGCGGCCCACAGATGCCTCTGTTCCGTATCGCGACACAGCTACCGAATACGCCATCCTCGCTTTGCTGCAAAAATACCGTTTCTCTGTCAATGAAGACGAATACATGCTCCTAGGCGAAGAAAGCATCTATGATTTCCTCACTCAGGGACTGACCGAACTTTTGCCCTTAGGCCAGATCATGGTGGAAGACAAGCTGGAAAAAATGAAATCCAAAAAGCCCTTCCAATTAGCCATGGAAGTCACCATGACCAAAGGCATCATCGAGATCAAATTTGACGACAGCAAATTTTCCCACACAGAGCTCATGGAGATCATCAAAGCTTACCAAAAAGGCAAAAAATATGTCATCCTCAAAGACAACACCTTTTTGGACATCGTCAATCCCTCCGCCAAGATGCTGGACGAACTGCTCACCGACTTCGACCTTTCCGCTAAGGATCTGGGCAAAGCTGCTCTCAAAGTGCCCGCCTACCGAGCGCTCTATCTCAATGACCTGCTCGAGCAGACGCCGGAAGTCACCGCCGAAAAAAGCCGCCCCTACAAAAACATGGTGCGCGATATTTTAGAGCCCATCGACACCGATTTCGCCGTGCCAGCCAATTTGCACGCCGAACTGCGCCAATACCAGCTGGTGGGCTATCGTTGGATGAAGACGCTGTCTTACTACAGCTTCGGCGGCATTTTAGCCGATGATATGGGACTGGGCAAGACCATTCAGGCTATCGCTTTGCTGCTCTCCGAGCTCGACGGTGCCACCCGTCCCAGCATCATCGTCGCCCCCACCTCGCTCATCTACAACTGGCGCGCTGAGCTGGACAAATTCGCCCCTGATCTCCCCTACCGGCTCATCGTGGGCAGCGCCGCCGAGCGCAAGGCACTCTTAGCAGACATCGCACCCGGCGAACTGCTCATCACCTCCTACGACGCGCTCAAGCGGGACATCGAGCTCTACGACGAGATCGAATTTGAATACTGCATCGCCGACGAAGCCCAGTACATCAAAAACCACTACACGCAGAACGCTCAGGCTGTTAAATCGCTTGCCAGCCGCGTCCGTTTCGCCCTCACCGGCACGCCTATGGAAAATTCCCTGGCCGATCTCTGGAGCATCATGGATTTCGTCATGCCCGGCTATCTCCTGCGCTGGCAGAAATTTAAAGCCATTTACGAGATCCCCATCACCCGCTACGAAGACACCGACCGCTTAGAGCGGCTGCGCCGCCAAGTGGCGCCCTTCCTCCTGCGCCGCGTGAAAAAAGACGTGCTCAAAGAACTCCCCGACAAGATCGAGACCACCCTCTACGCCGAACTCAGCGAAGAAGAACAAAAAATCTACCATGCTCAGCTGGCACAGAGTCAAAAGGAATTCTTGGACGAGATCGCGGCCAACGGCATCGACCGCAGCCAGATCAAGATCCTAGCTCTGCTCACCCGGCTGCGTCAAGCTTGCTGCTCCCCCAGCCTGTTCCTCGATAACTACCACCAGACCAGCAGCAAACTCGCCGTCTGCCTCGACCTTATCGAAGAAAAAATGGAGGCCGGCAGCCAGATGATCATCTTCAGCCAATTCACCTCCATGCTCGATCTCATCGCCGCTGAGCTGCGCGGCCGCCAGATCCCCTACCTCATGCTCACCGGCTCCACCAAAAGCGAAGCCCGCATGGGCATGGTCAACCGCTTCAACAACGACCACGTCCCCGTTTTTCTCATCTCTCTCAAAGCCGGCGGCGTCGGCCTCAATCTCGTTGCCGCCGACACCGTCATCCACTTCGATCCCTGGTGGAACTTAAGCGCCCAAAACCAAGCTACCGACCGCGCCCACCGCATTGGCCAAGAGAAAAAAGTCCACGTCATCAAGCTCATCGCCAAAGACACCATCGAAGAAAAGATCGAGATCTTGCAGAACAAAAAGAAAGACCTCACCGACGCTGTCATCACCCAAGGCCAGACCTTCCTCAACAAACTCGACAAAAACGAACTGGAAGACCTCTTCAGTCTCCAGGACTATCGGTAAAACCAGCCGTACGCCAAAAAGCGTGCGGCTTTTTGTTTTGCCCGAATGCCCTTCAAATAGCCATTTTCGCCTTTTGTTATATGTTTTTTTAGATAACTGCGGCCGCGATTATATATAAACATCTGCTATGCATTCTATTGACGTAATGCTAGGATGTAGCTAAAGGAACTGCAGATCCTTTAGTACACAGCACAAGATCAAAAGAACATATGACCTAGGAGGAATTGCAATGAACAGAACAGCCATGACTCA
>CABVBB010000148.1 GCA_902496505.1 uncultured Peptococcaceae bacterium | reverse complement strand
CGTTATCCCAGATGAAGCCAGAAATGCTCAAGAGATCACCATGTAATCAAATCGGTTAGACAGACCGCTGAACGAGTGAGCATGCGTTCAGCGGTCTTTTTAGTTTAAAAGATCAGAAGCAATACCACTATCACCTGACCAGCAGATTTTTAGAGAAGGGTCAAAAATAAGGGGTACATTATCGAGGGCTTTCTGGCTTTTTTTCTGATGGAGTCAGAGGGAGTTTGAGTCAATAAAAAAATTGTTTGAGAACAGGATTTATGTACATGAACAAAAAATTAATTACGTAATAAGGTATTGTTTTTTTTGATGAATTCTAGCGAATTATGGGTTTTAATTTACTACTTGTTTGTGATATTATAATTAAGTATCTGTTGGGAAATAAATAGGATATACATAAAACCATTTTTAAAACCTTAGAGCGGAGGAAAATTGCATGGAAATGCTGTTTATGGTTTTAGGCGGCCTAGGGCTTTTCTTGTATGGGATCAAGTTGATGTCCAGCGGGCTGCAAACCATTGCTGGTGACCGAATGCGGATCATTTTGGAAAAAGGAACGAAGACCCCTATTCGCGGTGTATTGACCGGTATCATCGTCACCGGCTTGATCCAAAGCAGCAGCGGTACCACCGTGCTGACCGTGGGCTTGGTCAACTCAGGACTTTTGACACTGCGGCAGGCCATCGGCGTCATCATGGGCGCCAATATCGGAACGACAGTGACCGCTTATTTGATCGGTTTCAAATTGGCGGATTATGCGCTGCCTATCGTTTTTGTGGGCGTTTTGTTGCTGTGTTTCAGCAAAAACCAAAAGATCTCCACGATCGGCCAGTCGATCTTGGGCTTTGGTCTGCTGTTTTACGGCATGGATATCATGGGCAATGGCTTACAGCCCTTGGCGCATACGCAGCTGTTCAATGACTTGATGGCGCAGGTAGATGACAATCCTCTGGTAGGCGTAGGCATCGGCGCAGGCTTGACCGCTGTGGTGCAGAGCAGTGCAGCGACCATCGGTATCCTCCAGGAATTGGCGTATCAGCATGTCATTACCTATAGCCAGGCTGTACCCATCCTCTTTGGTGATAATATCGGCACCACAGTGACGGCTTTGATCGCTGGCATCGGCGCCAGTGTGGCCGCTAGACGAGCCAGCCTGACCCATTTCATTTTCAATGTGATCGGTACGCTGATCTTCCTGCCATTATTTTTGCTGGGTATTTTTCCGTGGCTGGTGGAGAATGTTACCAATATCCTCTTTTTTGCCGCCGGCGGCTGGGATATGCTCAATGTCAAGATGCAGATCGCTCAGACCCATGGTGTCTTCAACATACTAAATACCTGCATTCAGCTGCCTTTCGTGGCGATGTTGGCAGCCTTGGTGACGCGCTTGATCCCGGATCACAGCGAAAGTCCTGCTATCGTGGAGATCTCCAAGCCCAAATATTTGGAGTCCCGCCTGCTCAACAATACCCCAGTGGCTTTAGCCAATGCCAGCCGTGAAGTGCTGCATATGGGCAATTATGCTGGTGAAGCGCTGACCAATGCGGCCAATTACTTCTTCTTCCGGCATGGCGACGACAAAAACCAGGCGCTCAATTTGGAAAACGCCGTGGATAATTTGGAGCAGGCTATCACCGATTATGTGGTCAAAGCCACGTATAATCGCGATATCAGCAAGGCTCTGTCTGACCGCAGCTTTATGATCTTACAGGTCGTCGGCGACTTGGAGCGTATTGGCGATCATGCGGAAAATCTGGTGGAATTGGCTGATTACTGCAATGAAAACCATATCGGCATCTCCAAGGAAGCCATGGACAGCGTCAAGGAAATGGTGGCGCATGTGCAGAAAGCTTTCAGCGACAGCTTGTTGGCGCTCAAGACCAACAATGCCGAGGTAGCCCATTCGGTCATTGCGCTGGATGATGTGATCGATGATATGGAGCGGGATCTGCGCCGTGGACATATCAACCGTTTGAATGAAGGAAAATGCAGTGCCGGTGCTGGTGCTGTTTACTTGGATGTGCTCAGCAATCTGGAACGTATCGGCGATCATGCAGTCAATATCGCCAAGTGTGTGGTGGAAGACTGAGCGGCGTCGTATAAATTTGGGCCTATGGCTCATAATAAGAAACAAGAGTATCTGAGGAAGGGGGTGAAAGCATGATTGAGGAACTGGTTTTGGATAAGGTGAAATTATACCGCATGCGTAATGGTTATACTCAGACCGACATGGCCGAATTGCTGGGTTATAAGAGCAAGAGCGGGTATAACAATATAGAAACCGGCAAAGTCAAAATGTCCTTGCAGCAAATGGCTGAGATCATCAAGATCTTAGGTATCCCACTGGCTGAGATCAACGAGATCTTTGCAGAGCTTTATAAGCAGGAAGGCTATTTTGTTGAAGGACGGCCGAGTCGTTCTTTACGCCGCTAAGAGGCCAAGCGTCAAGCCCAAGAGGCTGAGGTCCAACGTACGATCGAAAAGATCCGTCAGACACCCTATAGGATGCTGTCTGACGGATTTTTTATACATAAGACGAGATATGGAGCGAAGGAGGGATTAGATGAGGACGGATCGGCTGCTGGGGATACTCATGATCCTCGCTCACACGCCCAAGATCACTGCCCAGGAGTTGGCGGACCGTTTTGAAGTTTCCAAACGCACGATCTTTCGCGATCTGCAGGTCTTGAGCCAAGCGGGGCTGCCGATCACCGCCTATCCAGGCGCAGGCGGCGGTGTGGCGGTGCTGGAAGGCTATACGCTTGATGAGCAGGTGCTTACGGATAAGGATCGAGTGAAGCTTTTCATGGCGCTCCAAGGGCTTTATAGCATCGATCAGGATGCCTCTCTGACGGAGCTGCTCGCCAAGCTGGTGCCGTTTAAGGAAGCGGCTGTCTTTGCCCAGAGCGACCGCCTGATCGATCTCTCCTCATGGTTTAGCGACAGCCTTACCCAAGAGAAAGCTCAAGCACTGCATCAGGCCGTCTGCGCGCAAAAATGCGTGCGGCTGGATTATATCGCCAGAAGCGGTCGGGCAGAGCGTATCATAGAGCCGCACAAATTGGTCTTCAAGCAATCATATTGGTATCTTTACGCCTATTGCCGCCAACGGGAGGCTTTCCGGCTTTTTCGGCTGGATCGCATCGCTTGCTATGAATTGCTGGAGGAGTTATTCCAGCCGCGGCCGCTAGAGGAGATATGTTTTGCCGATCAAGCGCAGGCGCAAGAGACGCTTTTTACGGCCAAGGAGGCAGAGGGGCTGTGGGAAGTCATTTTGGCCTATGACCCGCGCGAGGCCTTTGCCTTGACCGATAAGATCGATGCAGCATTTTTGAAAGAGGATGATCAGGGCAATGGAGAGATACGTTTTTATACATCAGATCTTTCTTGGACGGCTGGAGAACTGTTGGGGCTATTGGATAAGGTGCAGATCCTTGCGCCGCCGGAATTGAAAGCAGCGATACAAAATCGTCTCGAGCGCATGATCATTTATCAAAAAGGGTGACAGGATGCTGTCACCTTTTGTTTGCTATGATAAAGACTAGGAAAGGGGATCAGATCATGAAAAAAGAAGTCCTAGTTTTTATTTTTGATGGGTATGCCGATTGGGAGATCGCTTATGTCTGCGCTGAACTTATGGAAGCGGGGCATGATCATGTCATCCGTACCATCAGTGCAGATGGGCAGCCGAAAACGTCCATGGGTGGTCTGCGCGTCGCGGCAGACTATAGTTTGGCTGAGCCGCCGGAAACATTCAGCATGCTGATCTTGCCCGGCGGTATGGCGTGGCTGACGCAGGCGAATGATCATGTCCTGCCGTTAGTTGGCTATGCTTTGAGACACAATATTTTGGTGGGGGCTATCTGCAATGCCTGCAATTTTATGGCGGAGAATGGCTATCTGGATACGCGCAGACATACGGGCAACACGCTGGCTTTTATGCAGTCGCAGTCACCGCATTATCACGGTGAGAAGCTGTTTGTGGAGCAGCAGGCTGTCTGTGATCAGGGGGTGATCACAGCGAACGGCTCTGCTGCGCTGGAATTTGCCAGAGAGATCTTGCTGCTTTTGGGCGCCAAGACAGAGAACGAGATCAGCAAGTGGTACCGCTTGAACAAGGACGGCTTCTACACTGCTCAATGAAATGGTTTGCTTATCAACTGAAAGCCCGAGGATGGTCAGAACGTCCTCGGGCTTTTGGCGTGCCAGCGTGCGGCAAAAATTGTCAGGAAGTTTTAAGCTTCGGCAGGAGAATTTGTTGTTCGACGGCTGGCAGAGTGTGGTATAATGAAATTCGACAAGAGGGAGGACTATCATGGAACGACAGGTCGTTTTTGAGGGGGAGCGCATCACCTATGAATTAGTGCGCAAGAATGTAAAAAACGTCAATTTTCGTGTGAAAAGCGATCTATCTGTCTGGGTCTCAGCGTCTAAAAGGATAAGCGGTCAAGAAGTCGACCGTTTGGTCCTGGAAAAGGCGCCGTGGATCCTAAAAGTGCAGTCAGATATGCGCCAACGGGCAGGCAAGCGGCTAAAAAGCGTTTACCAAGACGGCGGGAGCGTGGCTTTCTTGGGCAGGCTTCTGCCCATCCGTGTGCAGAGCGGAGAGCCCTCTGGCTGGCAGCTGACAAAGGATGGGCTGCGGCTCACCGGCTGTGCGGACGAGGCGGCTATACGGACGCAGGTGGCACGCTTTTATCAAGAAATGCGTATAGTGGTATTTGAGGAGATCAATACGCGGGTGCATCAGGCTTATTTTGCTGAGAAACAGATCGCTAAGGCGCAGCTGGCCGTTAGACGGATGTCAGCCAGCTGGGGGCGCTGTCATATCCAAAAAGGGCTGATCGTGCTCAATGCGCAGCTGATCAAAGCGTCGCCGGAGTGTATCACCTCTGTCATCGTCCATGAGTATGTCCATTTCCTATACCCCGATCACAGCAAAGGCTTTTATGGCCTTTTGCGCAACTTATTGCCCCAGTATGATGAGCTGACGCGGCAGCTGTCTGAGCAGGTGTCGTGCCAGCCGGAAGATTGAGACAAGAAAGCGAGGTCAATCATGTTCAAAGCATTAAAAAAATGGATCGCCCTGGTTTGTGTGCTGGCAGTAGGCATAGCAGCCTTTCAAGTGGTGACTGACAAACGCAGCGGACGGACGGCAGAGGCTGCCGGTGTGGAGGAGCTGCGGGGCGTCTGGGTCGCCAGTGTGTACAATATCGATTTTCCCAGCAAGCCAGGCTTAAGCACTGCTCAAATGAAGCAGGAGATCGACACGATCTTGGACAATGTGCAGGCTATGGGCGGCAACGCGGTCTTTTTCCAGGTGCGTCCGGTAGCCGATGCACTGTATCCATCAGAAGTATTCCCCTGGTCTGCGTATGTGACGGGGACGCAGGGAAAGGCGCCTGCTGACGGCTTCGATCCGCTGGCCTATATCATCAGTGAAGGCAAGAAGCGCGATATCGGTGTACACGCCTGGATCAATCCCTACAAGGTGACCCGCGGCAGTGCGGCTAGTCCCAGCCATGATCTGAATGCGCTGGCGGCAGACAATCCGGCTAGAGTGTATCCGGAGATCGTGGTGAAGCATCCCAACGGCGAGATGTATCTGGATCCCGGTCAGCCGATGAGCCGCTATCTGGTCTTGCAGGGCGTGCAGGAACTGGTGAGCAAATATGATATCGCCGGCATCCATTTCGATGATTATTTCTATCCTGACAAAGTGGCGCAAAAAGACGCCAAGGGCAAGATCATCGGCTACAGCGATTTTGACGATGAGGCCACCTATCAGAAGTACGGCCAGGGTTTTGACAACAAAGAGGATTGGCGGCGCAGCAATGTCGATCAGCTGATCAAGGATACCCAAAGTCTGATCAAATCCATCAAGCCTGAGGTGCAGTTCGGCATCAGTCCGGCCGCTGTCTGGGCCAATCAGTCCACCAATAAGCTGGGCTCGGCGACCAATGCCGGCGTGCAGACTTATTATGACCATTACGCGGATACACGCAAATGGGCTCAGGAAAACTGGATCGATTATATCGCGCCGCAGATCTATTGGCATATCGGCTTCTCCACTGCGG
>CABVBB010000147.1 GCA_902496505.1 uncultured Peptococcaceae bacterium | reverse complement strand
GTTGATAATGTTTATAATGATGCGAATATGAAGGACTGGTATGGGGATGAGACACTTACCTTTGAAGATGCCTTGACGGAGGGCTGTTTCTTCCGACTCAAAGCATCTCAGACTGTGACCAAGCCTTTAACAGTCGATGACAAAGAGGTCAAGATTCTGCTGCATAGCGGCTCCTCTAATACGACAAGTCAGCTAGGAGCTGTCAGCCATACTTTTCAAGGAGCCATCACAGTTGAAAACGGTGGATCGCTCAGCTTTGTCTACGGCCCTGCAGGGTATGCTTATCCTGTGATTACCGCGACTTTTGCCGCGCCGATCACGGTATGCTCTGGCGGTTCTTTAAATATTCAAAGCGCCAACGGAACGGTCAATGGAAGCCTTGGAGATCATTCTCAACCAGATACCTATAAGCTGGCTGAAAACGCCACAGGATCCTTGATCGCAGTAAAAACTGGCGGCAGTGCTGTTATTGCCGGCGTGACGCTGGAGGGTAATGGCAGCGCGCCAGTGATATCCGCAGCTGGTGAGGTCACTATTGAAAAACGCGATCTATTCACTCAGCCTACGACGATCACCAGCAAAGGCAGCGCTCCGGCAGTTGAAGTCAAAGATGGCGCTGCGCTGAAGCTGGATACAGCAGATTCTTATGGTGAAGTTGTGATCACCGCAGAACAAGAGAATGTTCCAGCGGTCAAGGTGGAGCAGGGCGGCACACTGGAACTGACACCAAACTCTGATGCAGAGATCAAAGCAGAGAATAATAACGGTCAAGCCATTGAGCTGGCTGGTGGAGCACTGGTCAAACAAGATGAGAAGACGATCACTGTAGCAGATAATGGTGACGAAGCCAGCTATGTGGACAATAATGGCGCGATCATCTTGGCCAAAGGCGCTGCTATTGAGGGACAAGAACTCAACGCAGCCGTTGTCTTAAAAGACGGCACCATTGTCGAGGGTAATGATACCCAAGCGCCGAGCGTGGAAGCGGATGCTGACGGCAAGCTCACTGTTACAGTCCCAGCAGGCGGCAAAGTAACCGATGCCCAAGGAAATAAAACGACGTTGGTCAATGGCGGCGCTGTTGCCCAAGATCCAGCTGAGGGTGATACAACGATCACAGAAACAACAGTGGCTGTTACCGGCGTCAGCTTAAATAAAGCGAATCTCTCCTTATATGTTGGAGACACAGCAGATCTGACGGCAACGGTAGAGCCTGCGAATGCAACCAATAAAGCTGTTACCTGGAGCAGCAGTGATACCAGTGTAGCAACAGTGGAAAACGGCAAAGTAAAAGCTGTAGCCAAAGGTACTGCTGCGATCACCGTTACGACAGTCGATGGCAGCAAGAGCGCTGTCTG
This sequence comes from uncultured Peptococcaceae bacterium, assembly GCA_902496505.1. Taxonomy (GTDB): domain Bacteria; phylum Bacillota; class Peptococcia; order Peptococcales; family Peptococcaceae; genus CABVBB01. Next base: position 4,724 of record CABVBB010000147.1, on the reverse strand, counting down.
CAATGTAAAGGTAACGACCAGAAGCAGCGGCGGTTCTTCTGGCGGGTCTTCCGGCGGTGGGGCAGTCAATTATCCGGTGAGTGTGCCGGCTGATGTGGCACATGGCAGCGTGACGGTGAGCCCGCACAATGCAGTGGCTGGTCAGATGGTGACCGTTACAGTGACGCCTGATGCTGGCTGGGCTTTGGACAAACTGACCGTTACGGATAAAGACGGCAAGGTTTTGACGCTGACCGATAAAGGTAACGGCAAATATACCTTCACCATGCCGGCCGCTAAGGTAGAGCTTGCAGCCGCTTTCGTCCCAAGCGAAGCGCCTGTGGTCAAGGGCCTGCCATTTGCTGATGTGGCCAGCAATGCATGGTATCATGACGCAGTGGCCTATGTCTATGACAAAGGTCTGATGACAGGCACCAGCACAGCGGCCTTCAGCCCGGATCTGACGACGACCCGCGGTATGATCGTGACCATCCTCTATCGTATGGAAAATGAGCCTGCTGCTTACAGTACGTCCAATTTCAGCGATGTGGCAGCAGACGCTTATTATGCCAAGGCAGTGGCCTGGGCAGCGGCCAATCATATTGTTTCCGGCTACGGCGACGGTATCTTTGGTCCAGATAATGCCGTGACCCGCGAGCAGATGGCCTCCATTTTCTATCGCTACGCGCAGTACAAAGGCTATGATGTCTCAGCCCGCGCCGATCTGTCCGCTTTCGCTGACGCAGCTCAGATCAGCGATTATGCACAAGACACTCTGGCCTGGGCCAACGCCAGCAAACTGATCGGCGGTACCAGCGCCGCCACGCTCGACCCCGCCGGCAGCGCCACCCGCGCTCAAGTGGCTGCGATCCTCATGCGTTTCTGCGAGACGATCGTGAAATAAATATAGGGCAGCAAAAAAGACCAGCCGAAAATTTGGCTGGTCTTTTTGTGTGCCTGCTACAAAAGTCCAATGAGCATCCAATAAGGGATCAGGATCAGGAGGAAGCCGCCGAAGAAGAGGACGGAGCGGAGGATATTGACTTTGATGAAGTCCTTCATGGAGATCATGCCGAAGCCGTAGACGATGAGGTAGGGCACATATTCATAGGGGAGCAGGATAGCTTCGGAGCAGGCGTTGACGGCGTAGGCAAAGGGGATGGGGGATAGACCCATGTTGGTAACGAGGAGCAGGATGGGCTCGATGAGCAGGGCGAAGATGGCCATGGGGGTCATCAGGAAGTTGAGGCCAAAGACGAGGAAGAAGATGATCCCGGTGATAGCAAAGGGATTGGTGCTGCCGTGCAACAGCTGCTGACAGGTATCGGCAATAGCGGTGCCCAAGCCCAGGCTGCCGGCGACGGTGCCGATGGACATGCAGGCGGCGATGAAGAAGATGATGGGCATGTTCATTTTCTTCATGGTGTTTTCGTCAGCGCCTTGGACGAAGGGCAGATAAACGATCCAGGGAATGAGCGCAAAGCCGAGGTTGATGTCCAGCTTGTGGATATTGATGGTAAAAATATAGATGAGTGTCAGCACCAGCATGATAGTGTTGGCTTTTTCTTTGCGGGTGACTTTGCCCATAGCAGAAAGCTGCTCTTGGAAATAGGTGACTTCGCCTAAGCCTTCCTCGGGTTTATACCACTTGGAAACGATGTAGAGGATGAGCAGGGAGACGAGGAAAAGCGGCCAGTTGTGCAGGATGATGCCCAGCGGGGTGATGTCGGTCGGGCCGATGTAATCAGCGCCCAGCCGCAAGAGGACAGCCCAGGCAGTGGCTTGGTAGGTGTAGGCGTGGGAGGTACAGCCGCCCAGCATGACGGCTGTGGCCAAGCCAGCGCCTAAGCGTTTGTTCATGCCGCCTAAGGAAACGCACAGTCCTGCGGCCAAGGGGGCCATGATCAGATAGCCGCGGCCAGAGGTCAAAATATTGATGATGACGCCGACGACCATGATGCTGGCCAGCAGGGAAAAATAGTTGCCCTTCACGCGGCACATCAAAAAATAAGCGACGCGGCGCAGAAGGCCGCAGTCTTCCAGTGTGGCGGCCATGAAGAGCGCGCCCATGATCATCAAAAAGGTGGTGCCTGTCCAAGGGGACATGACGGTAGCCACTGGTGCGACGCCGCACAGCACCCATAGGGACGGCATGACCACGGAGATAAACATCATGGGCACGATCTCAAAGGCGGCCAGCGCCAGGCCAAAGACGGTGATGGCTAAGAAGAGCTTGATCTGATGGGTATAAAGGCCTTGTTCAGGAATGATCAAAATAAGGACAGTCAGGATGATGGAAATGGCCCATTTGATAGCTTGTGAGCGATTGAGTCCGCCAAGGGTATTGGTACTCATGTTCTTCCCTCCATTGATAAAAGATTAGCTCGAGTATTGGAAAAAATGCGTTAACGATGTTTGGTACCAGCGGACGCCCGGCGTCAGGCTGACCATGAGCCTGACGCGGCGTATCTCCGCGGCAGATCAATAGCTTTCGGTGAGGATCTGGTAAACGGGTGCGCCTTCGCATTGAGCAGGCATCCGTACGCCGCCTAAGACAGCGACTGTGGCTGCGAAGTCGATCTGACGGATGATGCGGTCAGTGCGATAGCCTTCTTTGATGCCAGGGCCAGCTGCGATGAAGATCGGCGAGACGGAGGTATCGCTTTCACCATAGGTGGTGGAGAGACAGTCGTCATGGTCGAAGTTGTAGCCTTCAGCATGCCAAACGAGGATATCACCGGCGTCTGGTCCGCCTTGACCCAGGAGCACAGCGTCGCGATTGCGCAGAGCTACACTGACGATGCGGTGGCCGGTCTCGGGGTCTTTGAGTTCGTAAAGCTTGGTCATGATCTCTTCTTCCACTTCGTACTGATCTTTGGGATCGACGATGCCGTGGTCGCTGCGGCCGATGAGATTGAGATAGACGTGGCCTTCACGCTGCATGACGGCTTTGGTCTGAGTCCAGTCGATGGCGCGTTTGCCGTTTTCATCGATGTAGGATTTGGTGAAGCCCATCTGTTCCATGAGCGGCAGCGTCACGCCGCCGGCATAGGCTAGGAGCGGAATATCATGGGCAGGAGCGACTTGACCGTGGTCGGAGAAGATGAGGACGGTCCAGCCTTCATCCAGATAATGCAGGAATTTGCCCAGGTAATAGTCGGTCTGGATGTAGAGGTCTTCCATCCATTTCTCGGCGACGGAAACGGGATTGCGGTTGAAGGGACGCTCAGCCAGATGCTTGATGAATTGATGCTCTTCGATGTCTACAGCGTGGTAGTGGGAGAAGACCACATCCAGCTCTTCGCTCTTGATCAGATGCTCTATCGCGGCGGCCTGCCAATCAGCAGTGGCGTACCAGTTGGCCAGCATGCAGTCGGTGATGAGCATCGGATCTTGGCGGCCTAATAAAGAAGTCGGGGTGGGATAGCCCACGTTTTCGGTGATCTCTTTGAAAATGCGCTGCGGATGATAAACGCTGTCGTTGTTCATATCCATGGCGCCGGAAATGTACATGGTCAGCGTGGTGCCAGCGGGGTCTAATTTGAGCAGCTTGAGGTTGCGGTTGACCTGATAGGTCTTGTCGTTTTTGATGGCTTCGTCCACGACTTCGACCACCATTTGGCCTAAGGGGCAGACCACGATGGGTTCAGTGCTCTTTTTGTTTTTGTACATAGCGATGCGGTCATAGATGCCGGCTTCGTTTTTGAGGATCAGGGACGGCCGGCGAATGAGACCTTTGGAAAACAGGATGGTGAATTCTTTGGCATCGCTGGGTGCGGCTGCCCAGCCGGTGGCGGGCTTGATAGGGGACTGCACCATGTCAATGCGGGATTCGGTGCTGCTGGTGGTGTGCTGGCTGAGGTCAGTGATCAGCTTACGCTCGCCTTTTTTGTTTTTGTCGCCGACATTGCTCAAGAGGTCATAGCCCTCGTCTTGTTTGGACAGATCCAGGTCGGTCACCACACAGGCGGCGCTGGCTTCCATGGGTGCTTTGGGGATATAGGTGACTTCTTGGATGGCTTCGCTGGCGCCTACTAAGTATTCCATTTCGATCTGCGAGGTCGCCATACCCACCGAGCCAGGCGAAGTGCCGTCGACCACGTACAGATTGGGGCTGTCCGAAGATGGCGGCCAGCTGGAACCAGGCCAATGCCAGACCAGCGTTTTTTTGCCCGCCTCAGCAAAGACGTTCCATAATTGTTCAGCGTGACAGTTGCGGGAATCCAGGTTGTAGTCGATGAGGTCGATATCATCGCCGCAGCGGTAGAAGCCGGTGATGCCGTGCACATTGGCGTAGCAGCCGCAGGCCAGCGTCGTCCACATGGGCGGGGTGACTGTGGGGTGACCGCCCAGCATGGTCAAGTCCTCCCGGCAGGCGCCGCGCTCAATGTATTTTTTCACATTGGGCATCAGCCCCATAGCCACATATTTTTTGGTCAGGCGCGGGTCCAAGCCGTCTACGCCCAGAAGTAAAAGTTTGTTGGCACTTGCTTTGCGTTGTAACATGTTCCATTCCTCCTATGAAATCAGTTCGTGAGTGTTCCTTGAGCTGACTTCATTGTAGCATCGGAATAGGAACTATAAAAGAAGCTTCTATATGACGGGTCGACGGTCAGCCGCAATATTTTGCTTGCGGCTGGGAGATCGGTATTGGCGCATACAAATAACGCTGCCATATTTAATGGCAGCGTCAGGCTGTCGACAAAAGCGCATGTCGTCGTTGCAAAACCGCGCCAGAATCCTCA
>CABVBB010000146.1 GCA_902496505.1 uncultured Peptococcaceae bacterium | reverse complement strand
ATCATGCTGCAGCAGACGCAGGTAGCCACTGTGCTGCCGTATTTTGAACGATTTATGGTTGAGCTGGGGGATGTCCAGGCTTTGGCTGCGGTGAGCGAGGATGAGCTGTTCAAATTGTGGGAAGGGCTGGGCTACTACAGCAGAGCGCGTAATCTGCACCGGGCTGCCCAGCAGGTCATGGATCAATTCGGCGGTGAGCTGCCTGGGACAAAGGCAGAATTGTTGACGCTGGCCGGTATTGGCGAATATACGGCCGGCGCTATCGCTTCGATCGCCTTTGGTCAGCGGGAAGCGGCAGTCGATGGCAATGCCCTGCGGGTCTTTGCTAGATTGTGGGCAGATGATGGCGATATCAGCGATGCGAAGGTCAAGAAGCGCTTTCAAACGCTCATCGAGCCCTGGGTGCCAGTAGATCGGCCGGGGGATTTCAACCAGAGCCTGATGGAACTGGGCGCTCGTGTCTGTCTGCCCAAAGCAGCGCCGGAATGCGGCCAATGCCCCATTGCCAAGTGGTGTCAGGCTTACCAACAGGGCAGGACTGCAGAACTGCCGGTCAAATCGGCTAAAAAAGCCCGCCAGCTGCAAAAACGCACCGTCTTATTGCTCTTAGCACAGGGACAGGTGCTTTTGCAAAAACGTCCTGCCCGCGGACTTTTGGCTGGACTATGGGAATTTCCCTCCCTTGAAGGTTGGCTGACAGAGGAAGAGCTCAGAGCCTGGCTTGCCCAGCAAGGGGTAAGACCGCAGATGATCTGGCCTGCCGCCAGCGCTCGGCATATCTTTACACACAAGGAGTGGCAGATGCAGGGCTGGGCTGTTGTGCTCAACGAGCCGTCTTCTATTGGCGGAGGCGTGTGGGCGAGCGCTGAAGAGGTGGAAAAAACCTACGCTGTGCCCAGTGCTTACCGCGCTTATCTGGATCAATTGCCTATTTTTTTGCACCAGGCGCAACTTTGAGCCGGGCCTAGGCGTCTAAATAAAGAGAAAGATTTTCTATTGAGTTTTGTGAAAAAAAGTGTTACGATACAAATTCAGAAGCATTTGTGAAAATACGACAATATTGAAGGAGTCCTGTCAATATGGATGAAGAACTGTCGAGACGGCACAGCAAGCAGAAGCCGCCCAAAAAGAAGAAAAAAGGCAAGGGCAAGATCGTCGCTTTGGTGATCTTGATCATCCTTGCTGTCATAGCAGCCGCCGGTGCTTTGTGGTGGAAGACGCAGGTGAAGCCGCCGGAGATACCCATTGCAGAGGAAGATAAGGAAGCGCTTCCGGAGGGCGTGCAGAAAAATGATGGTGTCTACAGCGTGTTGGTCGTCGGCACCGATAAAGTGGGGCTGAATGCCGATACGATCTTCGTCGCCTCCTTTGATACAGTCAATGATAAGATCAGTGTGATGAGCGTGCCCCGTGATACTATGTCTGCCAATGTCAAGCGCAGCGTCAAAAAGATCAATGCTGCTTACAGCGTTGGAGGCAAGCCCAATATGGACAATCTCAAAAAAGAGATCCGTGCGCTGGTCGGCTTCACGCCTAATTATTATGTGGTGGTCAATCTGGATGCTTTTGCCGAGGTCATCGATGCCATTGGCGGTGTCAAGATCGACGTGCCGCGGGATATGAATTATGACGATCCCTATCAGGATCTGCACATCCATCTCAAAAAGGGTGAGCAGGTGCTCAATGGTCAGGAAGCCATTGGCTTCGTCCGCTACCGCAAAGGCTATGCCGAAGGCGATTTGGGCCGCGTCAAAGCCCAGCAGCAGTTCATGACCGCCCTGGCACAGCAGTTGGCGCAGCCTTCAACGATCACCAAGCTGCCCACCTTAGCCGACATCATCAACAAAAATATGAAGACCGACATGACCATCAGCGACATCCTCTGGTTCGGCCAGCAGGCAGTTGAAGTGGATATGTCCACCAATCTGAATATGTTTGTCCTGCCTGGTGAAGCGCAGTATGTCTCCGGTCTTTCCTACTATATCCCTTCGGAAAAAGACATTTTGGAAGTGGTCAACGAGTACTTCAATCCTTACGATAAGCCGATCACCAAGCTGGATACGGTCAACTTGACCAGCATCAAAAATCAAGCCTCTCAGGAATCTAAAAAGCCTGTCAAGAACGAGGAAAAAGATCCCGAGATCCTTGAGGAGCAAAAGCAGGAGCAAAGCGATATTGCTGGAGAGAAGAAACCCACTGGCGATAAAGCGACCTCTGGAGAAAAGGACACCACCACCAAACCAAGTGAAAATGAGGATCCAGATGCTTCCGATGAACCGGGAAGCGATGCAGATGGAACCAGCAAGCCGGTCGATACGACACCGCAGGAAGAGCCTGCTGCTCCGTCCAAAGACGATCAAAGCAGCGGTTCCTCGGATGTGGTACTCAATGAATTTGGTCAGCCTTACGTACCGGATAGCGCATCCGGCAGCAAAACAGAATAACAACGTGAACTGTCTGATCTTTGCGGTCAGACAGTTTTTTTGTGAATGAAGAAATATATGGTTTGCTTTTTGAAGAGTGTGGTATATACTAGATGTAGTTATGCATGTGCGTGAAATGCGAAAAAAATTACTAGATAAGGAAAGGATGAACTACTATGCCAGATCAGGCAATGGACAAATATTTGCAGAGAGGCGATCTCCAAGAGCCGATCTTTCAGGCTAACGCGCTGACGATATTAGAGAAACGTTATCTGCGCCGCGATCACCAAGGACAGATCATGGAAGATGCTAAGGGCATGCTGATGCGTGTGGCATCGAGTATCGCCGAAATCGATGAGCAGGTCTATCACAAAAGTTCTGCTGAAGCTGCGCAGCTGGCGAGAGCCTTTTATGACAGCATGGCAGCGTGTGAGTTCCTGCCCAATTCGCCGACTTTGATGAATGCCGGTACGCCGATCAAGCAGCTGTCGGCGTGCTTCGTACTGCCAGTAGAAGATGACATGGAGCAGATCTTTGAAAGTCTCAAAAATACCGCCATGGTGCATAAATCCGGCGGCGGTACAGGCTTCAGCTTCAGCAGACTGCGGCCGAAAAATGACATCGTCGCATCTACCGGCGGTGAGGCGTCTGGACCGATCTCTTTCATGCGTATTTTTAACGCGGCTACAGAGGAAGTCAAGCAGGGCGGCAAGCGTCGGGGTGCCAATATGGGCATTCTGCGGGTGGATCATCCAGACATCTTAGAATTCATCGCCTGCAAGGATGATCAAAAGCAGCTGAATAATTTCAACATCTCTGTAGCGATCACCGATGAATTCATGCAGGCGCTTAAAGAGGATCGCAGCTACACGCTGATCAATCCCAAGGATCATTCTGCGGCTGGTACTCTGGAAGCGCGGCCAGTATTTGAGCAGATCGTGCATCAGGCTTGGAAAAACGGCGAGCCGGGGGTGATCTTTATCGATCGGATCAATGCAGCCAACCCCACACCACAGTTAGGCGAGATCGAGAGCACCAATCCTTGCGGTGAACAGCCGCTTCTGCCTTACGAAAGCTGCAATCTAGGCAGTCTCAATCTGGAAAAATTCGTCCGCGATGGCCGCTTTGATCATGCCGCGCTTCGTCAGGCTGTGCAGCTGGCTGTACATTTTCTGGACAACGTCATCGATGCCAACGACTATCCCCTGCCGCAGATCGCCGAGATGACCAGAGCCAACCGCAAGATCGGCTTGGGCGTCATGGGCTGGGCTAATGCGCTGATCCTTTTGGGTATCCCCTATAATTCTGAAGAAGCCGTTGCCAAAGCTCGGGAGATCATGGCCTTTATCGAGGAAACAGCACAGGCTTACAGCAGACAGCTGGCCGTAGAACGGGGCGCCTTTGCCAATTTTTCTGGCTCCCGCTATGCGCTCAGGGGAGAAGCGCCGCTGCGTAATGCCACTGTGACGACCATCGCCCCCACGGGCACCATTTCCATGCTGGCCAATACCTCCAGCGGCATCGAACCGCTTTTTGGCGTGGTCTATCGTTCCGTTCGGGCAGACAGCGAGTTTATCGAGCTCAATGCACTCTTTGAAAAGATCGCCCGCAAGAGAGGCTTCTGGACAGACGATCTGCCGGAAAAAGTGCTGACAGCCGGCTCTATCCAGGGCGTAGCAGGCATTCCTGAGGATGTCCAGCGTGTATTTGCCACTTCCAGTGAGATCGAAGCCCGCTATCATATCGAAATGCAGGCTGCCTTCCAGGCCTTTTGTGATAATGCTGTCAGCAAGACTATCAATTTTGCCCATGAAGCCACCGAGGAGGATATCCGCCAGGCTTATCTCAAAGCTTACGCCCTGGGCTGCAAAGGGCTGACCGTCTACCGTGACGGTTCCCGGGACTCCCAAGTGCTTTACAAAGGCACACAAGCAGCCAAAGCAGAGCAGACGCTGGTCAGAGGAGATATCCATCCGCAGGCGCGGCCCAAGATCATGAGCGGCATCAGCTCAGAATATCAGTCGGCCTGCTCCAATTTTTATGTCACGGTCAATGGCGACAATGGCACGCCTTTTGAGGTCTTCTGCAACAGCGTCGGTCAAGGCGGCTGCCAGGCGCAGATCACGGCTGTAGCCTCGCTGACCTCGCTGCTCTTGCGCTGTGGTGTGGCGGTAGATGAGATCATCATGCGGCTCAAGCGTATCCAATGCCCGGCCTGCATCCGACGCGAAGGGATCAATGTGCCATCATGTCCCGCAGCAGTCGGACAGGCGCTGGAGGTCTATATGCACAATCAAGCAGCCGAGAGCGAACATCAGGCTGAGCAGCTGGTGCTGCCCTTTGCTGATGCGGCTTTTGCTGTGACTGAGGCACAGGTCTGTCCGGAATGCGGCAGTCCCTTGACTCATCAGGAAGGCTGCCGCAGCTGCAGCAATCCGAATTGTTCCTATAGCCGCTGCGGCTGAGCAAGATCATTGATAAGGAAGTGCGGGGAAAATGGAGAAGAGAAGTGAGCGGCACAATAAGAAGCAAAAACGGGGCAAATTTTGGCTGCTTGCCTTTCTGGCGATAGCCGTTGCTGTGGCAGCAGGGGTTTGGCTGCTGGCATCAAAGGAGGGCGGGCCGCAGATCATGACCAATGCTCAGCGACAGGAGGCAGAGGAGCGGATAACAGCCGAGCGAACGGCACTGCTCGCCGAAGCAGAGCGTCTATACCGCTCCTATGATTACGATGGCGCTGAGGCCCTCTTGGCCAGCAGAGAAGATCTGGCGTCTGAAGAGACGGCGCAGCTGGCCGAAAAGATCGCCCAAGCCCGACAGAGTCTGGTGAAATATGAAGGCAAGGTCAGCCATGTCTTTTTCCACAGCTTGATCGTTTATCCGGAATTGGCTTTTGACGGAGATTACCGAAGCACAGGCTATAATATGTGGATGACCACCCGAGATGAATTTGTCGCTATGCTGCCCAAGCTGCAGGAGAGGGGTTATGTGCTCTACGATATTGAAGATCTGCTGCAGGTGGATGAAAATGGACAGGTGGTGCCCAAGGATATTTATCTGCCGCCGGATAAGATGCCGTTGATCCTATCAGTGGACGACGTCTGCTATTATGATTATATGCAGACCGACGGTTTTGCCCAGCGGCTGACGCTGAATGACAATGGTGATGTGGTCACGGTTGTCCGTGATGCAGTCGGCCAGGAGCAGGAGACGTATGACGGTGATGTGATGCCCATCGTTGATGAGTATGTCAAGGCTCATCCGGAATTTTCCTACCACGGCGCTAAGGGCATCGTAGCAGTGACCGGTTATCAGGGGGCGTTTGGCTACCGTATCACGGATCTGGAGGGTGATGCTTTGACCGAAGCCATCGCACAGACCAAGGCCGTTGCTGACCGGCTCAAGGCCACCGGCTGGCGGATCGCCAGCCACAGCTATACGCATAATGGGTATTTTCGCGATGGTTCGGTGACGATGGAGCAATTGATCAGCGATACCACTCGCTGGCAGCAGCTGATCGCCCCAGCAGTCGGCGAGACCAATATTTTCATCTCACCCTTCGGTGTTCATTTCAAAGCGGAGGATGAACGTTTCCGCTATTTGGTGGAGCAGGGATTTACGATCTATTGTCCAGTCAGCACCGGTATGGCACTGACGTTC
>CABVBB010000145.1 GCA_902496505.1 uncultured Peptococcaceae bacterium | reverse complement strand
TTAAACACTATCCTGTATCGTATGAGATTGCCGGTCCATCTGCTATGTTTGCACGGCCAGATACGGGTTCTTCGCCGGTTTCATATCCAGCGCCGACGCAGTCTGCACTTAAAAGTATATCTGAATGTGTAGTGATGTCTAAGGATGCCTATTTTGAGCCGCAGTGGGTGGAAATTTGTGCGCCAATTGTTTTTCATAAGTATTCCACTAATTACGGTGGACCGTTGCGAAAGAGCGGTACAGTCAATTTTCAGCTTTTCGCAACGGTTTTGGAGAACGTCTGCTACAAAGTGCACGGTGTTATTTTGGCATATCATCCACCACGCGGTGAAGTCAATCCACAGCATCAGCTGCAGGAGGTCTTTCTCAGACGATTGGCATCGGGACAATTCTTCACAACACCGTTCTTGGGCTGGAAGGAGTTTGTGCCAACGTATTTTGGGCCGCTTCGAGAGACGACAGCAGCTGATCAAACCATTGATCTGGTGATCCCTTCTATGTTGTTGACGATGTATTCAAGGCCGACGAATGGTGCAGTAGCACCAACATTCATGCAGAATGTCGTTGTGGAAAAGGGGGTATTGGTTTATGCTCAATGAGCTCTATGAATTGAGTCAGGTCTTGGAGAAATATGGCCTATTGCGGTCAACCACCCATCCGAACGTCAGTAATATTGGCAAGGGTCACACGTTATTGATCGCATTGGATCAGCAAGGACTGCCTAAGGAGGTTCGGCTGTTACAGAAAGATGAGACGGCGCTCTTATGGAAGCACAGTAAGGGCAATTATAATAGCTTTCCGGCTATTCGCGTGAAGAAACCCCTGCTGCAAGAAATAGAAAGCAATAAGCAGGAGACGATCCAGTGGAAAAAACTAAAGTCATCCGAAAAACGGGAGTGGCTTTTGAACTTGGATTTTTCGGCGGTTAATTCGGCATGTCAAGATATCAAAATCTCTGAATGGTCATTAGCGGAATTCAAGGTGCTTGGACAAACGGAACAGCCAGAATTAGGCGCTTTGCAGCAGCTCGTTTCTGTTTTCCCGCGAGAAGAGGAGACACTGCTTTTTGTACACAAGCTGCTGGACTTTCTGGTAGATTATATTCCGCGCTGTCAGGACGACACCATACTGGATCTCCTAAAGGATCTGTTGGCAGGCAGTAAGGATAAGACGGGCAAATATGTAGCCAGCTGTATGACCTATTATGATGTTTACGAAGTAAATGAGTATGGCAATTTGGTGAGTTCACCAGCAACGCGGGCAGCTTTGGTAACGCTGCTCAATCAAAATACATCAGCAGAAGAGGAGTCGGGTCAAATCGTTTCTCCCCTAACTGGCGCGGCCGCAGCGGGAGTGGGAGCAAAATACCCTAATCCGAACCTGCCTATTTTGGGGCTGACCTATCTGTATTCCAAAAAAGCAGATACACCATGCCTGACCCGTTATACCTTATCGGGGGCAGAGGCTTATCAGATAGGTAAGACCGACAGTGATGCCATGAATGACGCAGTGGCTTTTTTGACAGCCAAGGAGCGTAAAGACATTTCTTGGTCTGCCATAACAGACAGTAATCGTGATAAGCCTGACTTGCTTTTGGCCTATCTGGCAGATGATCCGCAAAATGAGGCGCTGCTAGCCAAAGTGCTGAGAGGGATCGGTGCAGATGAGCAAGAAGGAGCCGCAGCGATGGCGTTTGAGAAATTGTGCCAGCAGGTCATTGGCAGTTTAGAGAGCGTCCAGCGCAAGAATCCTCGTTCAAAGATCAATATGATCTTGCTGGAAACATTGGATCCTGGGCGCAAGCAAGTGGTTTATGAATCGTCTTGGATAACGGAGCAGTTTTGCCAAAACTTATTCAACTGGCAGGAGGCTGCCCAAAATTATCCGCCAATCTTTGTAAAGATAAAGGTCCAAAAAGCTAGCATACGCTATGAACCGCTTTGTCTTGGGCCAGATGAGATCTGCCGGCTTTTAAAGATCAATTACAGCCGCACAAATTCGTTAAAGCCCTCAAAACACAGCTTGGTTTCTCTGCATGAGATCTATCAGATCTATATGCCGCAAAATATAGCAATTGATCAAAGTGAATTACTGACAACTATTTTAGAACATACACTAGCTAAAGGAGCGAGGCTTTTAGGCGACTTGGGCGGAGAAGCGCTGAAGCAGGCGCCAGCCCCTTTGGAGAAAAGCTATAAGGAACAGACGCGGCAGGGCATGCAGTTTGTGTCCTTGCTGGCGATCCTCTTATGGCGGCTGGGCATACGAAAGGAGACGTATATGATGGATATACCGTATAATCTTGGACAATTTTTGAAGCTGGCAGATATGCTGCACAAGGAATATTGCATTCGAGTCAGAAATAATGGCGACAATAAAAAAATGCTGCCCGCTCAGCTTATGGGCAACGAAATGCTCAACATTGCCTGTGAAGAGCCTATCGAGGCTGTCAACCGCCTCCGGGAACGTATGAAGATTTATTTATCTTGGGCGGAAACAGCGGTTGGCGAAAATATCGGCCTAGTAAAATGGGTTTTGGCTCGTATAGCGGAAGTCAGTTTACAGCTGGGGAAGCAGGAATTGCCAGAGCGTTTTACACCTGCTCAGCAGGCTCAGGTCTTGTTCGGTTATTTAGCGACGGTTCCATATGAAAAGAAAACAGCAGCTCAAACAGAAACGGCAGAAGAAATTAAGGAGGCAGAATAAAATGAGTGAATTTATTAAGCGCGGGACAGGATTACTTTTGATAGAAGTGGTCGATTCCAATCCTAATGGCGATCCTGACCGAGACAGCGATCCCAGAATACGGCAGGATGGACGGGGCGAGATTTCGCCGGTATCGTTCAAGCGGAAGCTGCGAGATCTGGTGGAAATAAAGGAGGGACCCATCTGGCAGGAACTTGCTGTAGAACTTAAACTGCCAGAGGAGGGTTTTGATATCCTGGAAAGCAAAAAAACCAAACGGGCTGACGTGCGGACTTTGTCAGCTGACAAACTGCTGGCCAAGTATTGGGATGTGCGTGTTTTTGGGACGACCTTCTTGGAAAAAGAGGAGGAGGGTAAGGGAGAATCGTTCATTTCCTCAGGTGTTGTCCAATTTGGCTTAGGTGTATCATTGGATCCGATCCGAATCAAACGATTGACGACCACCAAGGTACTGCCAGTGGAAGATGATAAAAGCAAGGGTATGGCACCATTAGCTTATCGCGTTGTGGAATATGGTCTGTATGCTATGCCCTTCTTTATCAATGCGACGGCTGCGCAGAAGACCAAATGTACAGCGCAGGATATTGAATTATTATTAAAGTTGATCCCTCATGCGTACAAAGAGACGGCTTCATATATTCGTTCACAGGTAGATATACGCTATGCTTTTTATGTAGAACACGACCGTGCCCGCGGTATGTATAATGATTTCAAGATCATTGAAGCGCTGACCCCTGCACGTTTAACAGGCGGCAGTGGGCCGGCCATATCCTGGAAGGATTACGATGAAGCGGCATTACAAAGCAGTATAGCCGCACTCAATGAAAAGCTTCAGGGCAAAACAGCGCCTGTTATAGATCTGATGGAAACTTTATGAGCTATTGGGCGCGTAGTGCCCGCGGTAAGCAGCCAGCGCAAACGTATGGCGCGCATATCAGAGGTGTCTTAAGCGGCATAGAGCATAATCTGACAGCCCTATTGCCGTTTATCGCCTCCGAAAAAGCCGATTATTATGCCACTGTTGTACGGCGGGCGGCGGCTTGCCATGATTTGGGCAAATTGAGTGCAGTAAATCAGCAAGTGCTTTCGGGTGCTGTCAAAGCCAAGAAATTGCCTGTCGATCATCGAGATGCGGGGACATGCTATTTACTGTCTGATAAACAGGAAGAGTCAGCAGAGGCCATATTGGTCTATGCCCACCATGCGCCAGGGCTGCCAAATCTTATTGAACAAAGCGTATCGGCGCTGCCATTCCGATTCGACAATAAAGCCATAGCAGATACGGAAAAGAACTTAGCCAAGTATATCCGCCAGCATGAGCAGGAGGCAGGCGTTATTCCTGAAGATGAGCAGCAAGATAGCGTCAATATGTCATCACTAGGTTATCGAGTGCTGTTAAGCTGTTTGGTCGATGCGGATTATTCTGATGCGGGTGATCAGCATCATGAAGGCTGTCCTCTGAGGTGGCAGGAGCGTCTAACTCAATTGGATAGTTATGTGGCTGGGCTCAAAGCGGCTGGCAAAGAGCATGTTAAGCTTAATATCTGGCGTGAGAAAGTCTACAGCTATTGCCATGATGCGCCTGTTGATAGTGCGCTGGAGTACTGTGATAGCCCGGTCGGCACTGGAAAAACAACGGCAGTTATGGCGCATATGCTGAAAGCAGCTGAGCAATATCAGCTGCGGCATATCGTGATCATATTGCCCTATACTAATATTATTACACAGACAGCAGCCGTTTTGCGGCAAGCAGTGGTGCTGCCTGGTGAGGATCCAGAGGAAATCGTTGTTGAACATCATCATCAGGCAGACTTTGAAAAACCAGAGCTGCGCCATTTGGCAGCAACATGGTCTGCACCGATCATTGTAACCACTGCTGTGCAGTTTTTTGAAACGTTAGCCAGCAATTTGCCGGCGAAATTGCGTAAGCTACATCAATTACCTGGCAGCGGCATCATTATAGATGAAAGTCATGCTGCGCTGCCGTTAGAGCTTTTACCACCGGCCTGGCGCTGGCTGACAGAGTTGACCGATCAATGGGGCTGTAAAATTTGTCTTTGCTCTGGAACGACGATCAAGTTTTGGGAGACGGAAGGCTTTCGAAACCTATCATCACAGATCGTGACCGCCCTTTTACCAGAGGATATGAGCAGGCAGTTGAATGATTTAGAAAAGAGTCGCATCAAACGTAATGCTTGGGAAGGCAGCGTTCCGCATTTTAATAGCGTAGAGGATTTCACAGAGGCTATAGAGAGCTTTAAGGGTGCTAAGATAGTGGTAATGAATACCATTGCTTCGGCAGCGTATTTAGCCCATTTTTTAAGAAAACAGGGTAAAAATGTTCTTCATCTATCAACGGCGTTAATGCCAAAGGATCAAGCTCGAGTGATCGAGGAAGTGCAATATCGATTATCTGTTGGAGAAGCGTGTTTTGACGATTGGATATTGGTAGCTACAAGCAGTGTGGAATGCGGTTTAGATTTCTCTTTTCATTATGGTTTTTGTGAGCGTTCTTCTTTGGCCAGATACTTACAATTGAGTGGGCGGATAAGCCGCAATGGTGAATATCCAGATGGTGCTTTAATGACTTTTACCATAGTGGATGACCATTTGCGCTCAAATCCAGCGTTTGTTAATGCAGAAAGTGTGTTTGCAAAAATGATCGAGTCACAGCGGCTAGTTGCGATGAGCATAACAGAGGCCGTGACAGAAGCTTTTATAGCCGAATGTAAAATGCTCGGGGAACTGCCGCAGCATATATGCAAAAAAGATCGTTTGAATGAGTTTGCCTATGTTGCTGAGACATTTCGGGTGATTCCCGATGAAACGATCACTGTAGTGGCAGATCAGATCTTAGCTAAAAAAATTCGAGCAGGGCTTAAGATATCAGCGAGAGAACTGCAAAAGGGGAGTGTAGCTATGCGTAAACCCATTTTGCAGGCGCTGGGCCTTGCTTGTGATGAATTGCCGATATTACGGGAAGAGCAATACGACGCTTTCTTAGGCTATATGAAAACATTGGTGTGAATATTTATTGAGGTGTCCTTAAGCCCTAAAAGAGCCTGTTCGATCGTTCGTGATCGGACAGGCTCTTTTGCTTTGGGCTGATATCATGATGTGGTGTAATTATTGCTTTTGACGTAGTCAACGAGGGCGTTCAGAAAGATCTGGGCGGCTTCGGATAGGGGGCGGGTGTTATTGACGAGATAGCCGAGCTGGAGGATAGGGCAGTCTTTGAGGAGGATATTGTGTATATTCTCGAGGACGGGCGGGTTGAGAGACAGGAGGGGGGAAACGACGTCGAAGCCGATGCCTTTGCCTTGCTGGACCATGCTCTGGTAGATCTGGTAGTTGCCTTCTAGGATCACCTTTTGCGGCTTGGCAATGG
>CABVBB010000144.1 GCA_902496505.1 uncultured Peptococcaceae bacterium | reverse complement strand
TATAAATCCATGGCGCCGCGCATCAATGTCGATGGATTCAGAAAAGGTCATGCGCCTAAAGCCATCATCGAAAAACAATACGGCCCTGAGGTCTTCTATGAGGAAGCTGTCAACTCCTTGATCCCCAGAGTATACATCGATGTCGTCAAAGAATTGGAAGACATCCAGCCTATCGCTAAACCAGACATGGAGATTGTGCAGCTGGAGCATGGCAAACCTTTCATCTTCAAAGCGATCGTAGACACCAAACAAGATATCGAGCTGGGCGAATACAAAGGTCTCCAGATCGAAGCGATCAGCGACGAAGTCACCGATGAAGATCTGGATCAATATTTGGAAAGCCTGCGCAGCAAACATGCTGTGATCGAAGACGTCACCGATCCTGAAGCTACCGTTCAAAACGGCGACAGCGTTCTGATGGACTTCTGCGGCAAGTTGAATGGCGAGATCTTCCCAGGCGGCACCGCTGCTGGTTACACTTTGGGCATTGGTTCCCATACCTTTATCCCGGGTTTTGAAGAACAGATGGTCGGCATGAAAGTCGGCGAGGAAAGAAACCTCGACGTCACCTTCCCTGAAGATTACGGCGAACCGACCTTGGCTGGCCAGCCAGTCGTCTTCGAAGTCAAAGTCAACGGCATCAAGAGACAGACTCTGGCTCCGCTGGATGATGAATTTGCTAAAGATGTCAGCGAATTCGACACCTTAGAAGAGCTCAAAGCGGACGCTAAAGCAAAATTGGCTGAAAGCAAAAAAGACGCTGTCAAGATGCAGTACAAAGGCGCTGTGACTGAAATGGTCACCAAAGATGCTGACGTACTGCCTCCAGAATCCATGGTCGAAGCAGAGGCTGACAACTACCTCAACGACTTGGCCTTCCAGATGCGCCAGCAGGGTATCCCTCTGGAAAAATATCTGGAGCTCACCAATGGTTCCATGGATGATGTCAAAGCAGAATGCCGCACCAGAGCAGAAGCTTTCGTTAAACAAAGACTGGTCCTAGAAGCTATCGCTGAAAAAGAAGGTATCGATGTGACTGAGGAAGAAGTCGATGCAGAATTCGGCAAACTGGCTGAAATGTACGGCCAGCCTGTAGAACAGGTCAAACAGGTCTTCACCATGCAGGGTCAGGCTGCTGCTGTCAGAAGAAATGTCCTGCTGGAAAAAGTCACAGATTTTCTGTTAGAAAACGCTCAAATTGGTTAAGTTATAGGTAAGTGTATAGTGAGGCTAGCGGGATGATACCTGCTAGCCTTAGCGCGTCAAGGATACGCCTGTCTGACGGCAAGCGCAGACGGGGTATTTTTGATGTCTATTGATGAATGAAAGGGGATAGATCAATGAGTTATTTGGTCCCAATGGTCGTGGAGCAGACCAGTCGTGGTGAACGCTCCTATGATATTTACTCCCGTTTGCTGAAAGACCGCATCATCTTTTTAGGCGGCGAAGTCAATGACGCTTCCGCTAATCTGATCATCGCGCAGCTGCTGTTTTTGGAAGGCGAAGATCCTGACAAGGATATCGCACTTTATATCAACAGCCCCGGCGGTTCGGTCACCGCAGGCATGGCGATCTTTGACACGATGAATTTTATCAAATGCGACGTGTCCACCATCTGCGTGGGTCTGGCTGCCAGCATGGGTGCTTTCCTTTTGGCCGCAGGCGCTAAAGGCAAACGCTACGCCCTGCCCAACAGCGAGATCATGATCCATCAGCCCTTAGGCGGCGCGCAGGGTCAGGCGACGGATATCGCTATCCATGCCAAGCGCATCATCGAGATCAAGGAAAATATCAACAAGATCTTGGCAGAGCGCACGGGTCAGCCTTTAGAAAAGATCATGCAGGATACAGAACGCGACAATTTCATGACGTCCTGGCAGGCTAAAGAATACGGCTTGATCGACGATGTCTTCGTCAGCCGCAGCAAACCTGCTCTCAAGAAATAACACGCTATTAGATGAAAAGACAGCGCTCTGCCCAAGGCAGGGCGCTGAGATTTGAGGTGAGTGGATGTATAATAATTATGATGATGATCAACAGGTGATCCGCTGCTCGTTCTGCGGAAAAACACAGGATCAGGTCAAAAAGCTGGTGGCCGGTCCTAATGTCTATATCTGCGATGAATGCATTGCGCTCTGCAATGAGATCATCGTAGAAGAATTCGGCAGCGAAATTTCTGTTGACATTACTGAAATTCTCAAGCCAGCAGAGATCAAGGAGATCCTGGACCAATACGTCATCGGCCAGGACCCAGCGAAAAAAGCGCTGTCTGTAGCGGTCTACAACCACTACAAACGCATCAATTCCACAGCGAAGCAGGATGACGTCGAGCTGCAGAAGACCAATATCTGCCTCATCGGCCCCACCGGCAGCGGCAAGACCCTCTTGGCGCAGACCTTGGCCAAGATCTTGAATGTGCCTTTTGCCATCGCTGACGCCACGTCCTTGACAGAAGCCGGCTACGTCGGTGAAGACGTGGAAAACATTTTGCTCAAGATCATCCAGGCCGCCGATTATGATATCGAGTTGGCTCAGCGCGGCATCATCTACATCGACGAGATCGATAAGATCGCCCGCAAGTCTGATAATCCGTCCATCACCCGTGATGTATCCGGCGAAGGCGTGCAGCAGGCGCTCTTAAAGATCGTCGAAGGCACCGTCGCCAATGTCCCGCCGCAGGGCGGCCGCAAGCATCCCCATCAGGAATTTTTGCAGCTGGATACCACCAATATCCTCTTCATTTTAGGCGGTGCTTTTGATGGTCTCGACAAGATCATCGAGCAGCGCATCGGCAAAAAAGGCTTGGGCTTCAATTCCGAAGTCAAGTCCAAAGAAGAAAAACTGCAG
This sequence comes from uncultured Peptococcaceae bacterium, assembly GCA_902496505.1. Classification (GTDB taxonomy): domain Bacteria; phylum Bacillota; class Peptococcia; order Peptococcales; family Peptococcaceae; genus CABVBB01. The sequence continues at coordinate 3,259 of CABVBB010000144.1, read as the reverse complement.
GACGATCTCCTGGCTCAGCTGATCCCCGAGGATCTGCTCAAATTCGGCTTGATCCCCGAATTCATCGGCCGCGTGCCCTATATCGTCACCTTGCAGTCGCTGGATAAAGAAGCCTTGATCCGCATCCTGACCGAGCCGCGCAATGCCCTGGTCAAACAGTACCAGAAGCTCTTGGAAATGGATCATGTCTCCTTGGAATTCGAGACCGATGCTTTAGAAGCCATCGCCGAAGAAGCGCTCAAGCGCAATACCGGCGCCCGCGGTCTGCGTTCCATCGTGGAAGATATCATGATGGACATCATGTACGACATTCCTTCCCGCACCGATGTGGAAAAAGTGATCGTCAACAAAGCCTGCGTCCTAGAGCATTCTCAGCCGATCGTCATCACCCGGCAGTCGGCCTAATGAAAAAAGCCTGTCCATCCTCGCGATGGGCAGGCTTTTTTGGCGTTCAGACGCATTTTTCAACGGTTGTTTTGGCTGGATAGCAGGCTGTCGATCATCACAGCGACCAAAGACTCCGGCGTGATGACGAAACCCTTTGAGGTGATCGCGGCGTTGAAATAAGCCACGCTTTTGTCGTGGTCGAGGAAACCGTTGAGAGTCAGGTACTGCTCGATGTCATCCAGCAGAAAAGCATTCTGCTTGAGTGCTTCGTCAGGGAAACCGTTGGCGTAGTGGACGCTTTTCAGTAAGCGTTTCGGTTTGGTATCAGGATAGGCTTGCTGAAGTTTTTGCTTAAGCAGCAGCACCAGGTCGGTAAAAGTTTGGGCGGCCAAGCTTTCTGACTCAGCTAGGGTGATGATCTTTTCGCGGTCTAAATGGGTCAGCAAATGGAACGTGGCATTTGCAAGATCGGTCATATGGCGGTCTCCTTTTGCAGTACTCGGCCTTCCTTGATCAAAAGGCCGGTCGTTTTTCATCAGTTTAGCACAGCGAGATCGGAAAAGCCATACTTTGGTCTGGTTTTGCCAGCAAGGCAGCAGCAAAATAAAATTTTCTCAGTGCTGATAAATTCTCCCGTTTTGGCACAAGCTACTGGCAGGATCAATAATGGTCATAAAGAAGGGAGTTTGTGTCGATGTCAGGAGGATTAGGCAGTATGTTTGGTTACATCCAGATATTTTTTGCCATTGTTATCGGGATGTATTTTTTGAATCTGCTGCGTGGGCAGCAGGGCAGCAAGACTGCGGTGGTCAAGGAATCGAAGAAGGAAATGGAGAGGCTCAACGCTATGCGCAAGATCCATTTGACCGAGCCTTTGACAGCCAAGACGCGGCCAGCGTCATTTGACGATGTGGTCGGTCAGGAGGAGGGGATCAAGGCGCTCAAGGCAGCCATCTGCGGCCCCAATCCGCAGCATGTGATCATTTATGGACCGCCGGGAGTCGGCAAGACCACGGCGGCGCGGCTCGTTTTGGAGGAAGCCAAGCGCAGTCCCCATTCGCCGTTTTTGGCGGACGCCAAATTCGTAGAGGTGGACGGCGCGACGTCCCGCTTCGATGAGCGCGGCATCGCCGATCCGTTGATCGGTTCGGTGCATGACCCGATCTATCAGGGCGCAGGTGCTATGGGCGTGGCGGGCATCCCTCAGCCTAAGCCGGGTGCAGTGACCAAGGCGCACGGCGGGATGCTCTATATCGATGAGATCGGGGAGCTGCATCCTATCCAGATCAATAAGCTGCTCAAGGTGCTGGAGGACCGCAAGGTCATCTTGGAGAGCGCCTATTACAATTCTGAGGATGAAAATGTGCCGAGTTATATCCGCGATGTGTTTGAAAACGGTCTGCCTGCCGATTTTCGCTTGGTAGCCGCCACCACCAGACAGCCGCAGGAACTGCCGCCGGCGATCCGTTCTCGCTGCTTAGAAGTCTTCTTCCGCAGCCTGCGGCCGGATGAGATCCACGATATTGCGCAGAATGCGGCGGAGAAGGTGGGCTTTGCTATTGATGCTGATGCGGTGGATGTGGTCAGCCATTTTGCCACCAATGGCCGCGAGGCGGTCAATATGGTCCAGCTGGCTGCCGGCGTGGTGCTCACCGCTGGGCGTGAAAGCATCACCCGCGAGGATATGGAATGGGTGGTCAACAGCGGCCGCTACACACCGCGCATGGAAAAGAAGATCGCTCCTCAGCCTGCTGTCGGCTTGATCAATGGTCTGGCGGTCTGCGGTCCGAATATGGGCATCATCAGCGAGATCGAAGCCACCGCCGTTCCAGTGGAAAAAGGCTGCGGTCAGCTGCGGGTGACCGGTATCGTTGAAGAAGAAGAACTGCCGGGTGCCGGCGGACAGAAAAGCCGCCGCAAAAGTATGGCCCGCGGTTCGGTGGAAAACGTGCTCACCGTTTTGCGGCGCAATCTGCACGTCGAGCCCAGAGATTATGATATCCATGTCAATTTCCCGGGCGGTGTGCCGATCGACGGCCCTTCCGCCGGGATCACGATGGCCACGGTCATCTATTCGGCTATCACTGGCCTGCCGGTGGATAATAAGCTGGCCATGACCGGCGAAGTCTCCATCCGCGGGCAGGTCAAACCCATCGGCGGTGTAGTTGCCAAGGTCGAAGCTGCCCGACAGGCCGGCGCGACTCGAGTCATCATTCCAGAAGATAACTGGCAGGCGTCCTTCGAGCATTTGGAGGGACTTACGGTCATCCCAGTCACCGAGCTTTCGGAAGTCATCGACTTGGCGCTGGGCCGCAAGGTCTCTCTGAGCAAAGAAGAGGATCAAGTCATTGCCGCGGCAGCGCCTGTGGAAAATGTCCCAGCGGCGCTGTAACGGCGCCTAAAAAAGAGCTGCCATCGATCGAGTCACGGTCGATGGCAGCTCTTTTTTGGGAGGGATGTTCAAAAAGCGCAAGTCTGCGTTTGACCGCCGGGCAAATATACGGTCATCTCAGCTTGGGTGAAATAAAGGACCACCATGAGCTGGTCATCTACAGCATACATCTCAGACAGAGAGGGGTTGGCCTCCAGCATAGCCGCCCGCGCTTCCCGCCGCTCATCCAGCGCCAGTGTGCCGGTGATGCGAGCCCATTGATCTTGATACAGGCCGCAGATCTCCACCTGGGGATTGCTCAAGATCTGCCGGTAGACGTTCTTTTGGTTGTTGGTCACCAGATAAAGTCTGCCCTCATAGGCACAGACAGCGCCGAAGGGGCGGACATGGGGCTGGCCGTCCTCACAGGTCGCTAAATAAAAGATGCCGCAGTTTCTCAAAAATGTTAAGATCTCTTCCATAATAATGGCTCCTTTCCCA
>CABVBB010000143.1 GCA_902496505.1 uncultured Peptococcaceae bacterium | reverse complement strand
TGACGTCGTTGTCCGGGTGGTCGGTGAGGAACTGAGTCAGCCTGTCCAGCTGAGCGGCGGTCTCGTCATAGCTTTGGCTGCTGCGGGAATGGATCAGGCCGCCGTTAAAAAGTTCGTTGGTGAAAATGATGAGCGTTTGACTTTGCTGGCTGGCGGTCTCCAGCCACTGCCAGAGCGCTTCGGTATCGGCTGGCCGCAGGAAATCATCCAGAGCGTCGGCGGAGGGCAGCAGGATGCGGTGTTCTGCCATTTGGCTCAAAACTTGGGGATACTGCGTGTTGCAGGGGCGGCTGTCTAGCGGCACCAGCGCTATAGTACGGGAAAAATCAGTGGGCGGGACATTGGCTGCTTGGTAATGTTTCACGCCCCAGAAAGCACCGGCCAAAAGAAGCACGGCCAGCGGCAGCAAGAGGAATGATTTTTTCATGGGAACACCTGCCTTTAGAGAGTCGTTTGCTTTTATTATACTGGATAAATGCGCGCGAAGAAAGTTTATTTTGCGCAGGTATAGTTCGGCTGGCCAGCGGCGATACTGGTGCTAAAGGAAAGGAGCGGTGCAGGATGGAAAAAGTGATGACGGTGATGCTGACAGCGCTGATGCTTTTGCAGGCGGGCAGTCTGCAAAAGATGGCCTGTACGCCCAATGGGCTGATGGTGCTCAGAGAAACGGCGGCGCAGAGCGAGCTTCAGGTAGACGGCGTGGTGCTGGAGGCTTGGACGCCTAAGGCTGGCGAGAAAGCGGTGCAGGAATTGGCGCAGGCGCTGGGCGCGGCGGAGATCGCTTCTGGGGGCGAAGCGTCTCTGGAAGCAGGCGGTACGATCAAATTGCTGCGGGAAGCGGAGGCGGTGACGGTGCAGCTGATCCTGCCGGATGAAGCAGACGCGCAAAGTTATTATAAGCTTTTGTCACGCTGGATGCAGCGTCATGGTCAGGGCCGACCGGCTGGCGCGACCATTTTGGCCCATTATGCGGAGGAATTGTCACCGGAAGGCTGTCAGGCGCTGGTCTGCGATCTGGTCTCGCCTTTGCCGGCGAAACTAGTGAGCAGCATGCAGGAGGGGCCGCTTTTGAGCAGCGCCTACGAGGTAGCGGGTGTGGCGCCCAGCCTGGAGATCTGCGGTGAAAAAATCAATATGAATGTGGCCTGTGTGGCTAAAGCCGGACAGACAGCCGTTTATCTGGGCAGCCCCGTCATCTACCAACAATATTAAGATATTGACCGGCGGCAGAGGATAGGGTAAAATATGACGTGTATCATTTGTTGGGGCTTATTCAAAATTTGTCACCATAAGGATAATAGCTGCATATACTGTTGTTAGATAAAAATTGCGCGATTTTTAGAAATAAGGAAACCAGAGGAGGTGGCAACCTGGCGGTTTTTTGGGGGCCGGGGGCATGTTGGATAAGATCATTGTGACAGGCGGAAAGCCTTTAAATGGTGAAGTCACCATCAGTGGAGCCAAAAATGCTGTGTTGCCTATTATCGTAGGGACACTGCTGACGGATGAGGTCTGCACGATCCACGATGTGCCGCATTTGGCTGATGTGGATACCATCAGCGAAGTGCTGGAGGTGCTGGGCGCTCATGTGGGGCGCGAAGGCAGCGTGATGACAGTAGACGGCGGCAAGGTGGATAATTTCACCGCGCCATATGAGTATATCCAGAAAATGCGGGCCAGCGTGCTGATCATGGGGCCGCTTTTGGCGCGCATGGGCCGGGTCAAGATCTCCATGCCCGGCGGCTGCGGCATCGGCACGCGGCCGATCGATCTGCATCTCAAGGGTCTGGAGGCGCTGGGCGCGCATATCAGCTTGGAGCATGGCGATATCGACGCTGTCGTGGATGGCCGGCTCAAGGGCGCGCGCATTTATTTGGATTTTCCCAGCGTGGGTGCGACAGAAAATATCATGATGGCCGCAGCCTTGGCTGAGGGTACGACGGTGATCGAAAATGCTGCGGAGGAACCGGAGATCGTCGATCTGGCCAATTTCCTCAACAGCATGGGCGCCAGCGTCCGCGGAGCGGGGACCAATGTGATCAAGATCGAAGGCGTGGCGCATCTGAGCGGCAGCGATTATACGGTCATCCCTGACCGCATCGAGGCAGGCACCTACCTGGTCGCCGGCGCTATCACAGGCGGCAATGTGCTGCTCAAAAACGTGATCAGCGACCATATCAAGCCGGTGATCGCCAAGCTCAGAGAGTGCGGCGCAGAGGTCATCGAGGAAGAGGATGATCTGCGGGTCATCGGCAAGGAGCATTTCCAGGCCACGGACATCAAGACCCTGCCGTATCCGGGCTTTCCGACGGATATGCAGGCGCAGTTCATGGCACTGATGAGCATCGCTGACGGCATCAGCGTCTTCACCGAGACCGTCTTTGAGAATCGCTTCATGCAGGCGGATGAACTGAGACGGATGGGCGCCAATATCAAAGTAGACGGCCGCAATGCGGTGATCGAGGGCGTCAGCCGCCTGACGGGATGCCCGGTCAAGGCGACAGACCTCAGAGCAGGTGCGGCGCTCATCATTGCCGGACTGGCAGCAGAGGGACAGACGGAGATCACTGGACTGCACCATATCGACCGCGGCTACGAAAAATTGATCGAAAAATTCACGGCTCTGGGCGCGGACATCAAGCGTGTCACCGTGCCGGATGAGGAGATCTGCACAGAATAAAGCCGGCGGCTGACGAGAACGTTTTCGTCCTCATCAGCCGCTTTTTGTGTGCGCGGAAAAATTTTTGCTTGCCTTTTTGGCGGCACGTGCTACAATAAAAATAATCACATAGCGACATGATCTTCAGGGCAGGGTGCGATTCCCGATCGGCGGTAAAGTCCGCGAGCGCTTCGGCGCAGGATTTGGTGAGATTCCAAAACCGACAGTATAGTCTGGATGAAAGAAGATGACCATGCGTATAGCCGTTATGCGGCCGTTCGTTTGCCATTCCCAGCGCCTGAAGCATCCAGGCGCTTATTTTTATGCCAAACTAGGGGGAATTATCATGGATGAACGAACCAAAAAACTGACCACGCTGGCGATGCTCTGCGCGCTGGCTTATATCGCGGTAGCGGTCTTTCGCATACCGGTGGTCTTATTTCTCAAGTACGATCCCAAGGATGTGATCATCGCCATTGGCGGCTTCATTTATGGGCCGCTGCCTGCTTTTATCGTGGCGCTTTTGGTCTCTTTGGTGGAGATGCTGACCTTGAGCGGCACCTTCATCTGGGGCTTTATGATGAATGTACTGTCCAGCTCCGCCTTCGCCGTCACAGCGGCCTATGTCTACAAGCACGACCACAGCCTCAAAGGCGCGGTCAAGGGGCTGGTCCTGGGCGTGGCCCTTATGGTCTCGATGATGCTTTTGTGGAATTATATCGTTACGCCGATCTATATGGGGCTGCCCCGCACGGCGGTGGCCGAGATGCTCCTGCCGTACTTTTTGCCCTTCAACCTGCTCAAGGGCAGCTTGAACGCCGTCATCACCATGCTGCTTTATAAGCCCGTGGTACAGACGCTGCGCCGGGCCGCGCTAGTACCTGCGGGCGAACAAGCGCCCGCAGGCAAGATCAATACGGCCATTCCTTTGGTCAGCGCGCTGGTCTTGGTCTGCTGCATCCTAGTCCTGCTGATCTTAAACGGCACGATCCATTTATAAGCTGGCGTCAAATGCGCAAGTCCGATCAAGCGGGACTTGGGTCAAGCGGCTATAATGGACGCAGAGCAGTTGAAATGAGGTGAAAGGGCCAATGTATGAATGGCAGCAGCAGATCCAGCTGATCGTGGATGAGATCGATGCCTGCATCAAAGCGCATGATGATGAAGCGCTGACGCTTCGCCGGCTTGCTCAAAAGCTGGGGTATTCGGAGTTTTATACGACGCGGAAATTCAAGGAGATCTCCGGGCTGTCTCTGCGGGATTATCTGCGGCAGAGGAAGCTCGCCTTTGCGCTCAAGGAGGTGCGGGACGGCGATAAAAGTCTGCTGGATATCGCGTTTGACTATGGCTTTTCTTCGCACGAAGCCTTTACCCGCGCGTTCAAAGGTCTGTACGGCGTCACGCCCAGCGCTTACCGCCAGCAGCCTCAGCCCATCGTTTTGCGGACCAAGATCGTTCCTTTCGACCGCTACTTTTTAGGATTAGAGGAGATCGGCATGGTAAGATCGACAGAGGACGTCAAAATCTATATCGTGACCATACCTGCGCACAAATTTTTGTACGTCAGCAATGCGGAGAGCAACGGGTATTGGGATTTTTGGCAGAAACAAGGGCAGATACCAGGGCAGGACTACGAGACCATCTGCGGACTTTTGGACAGCATCAAGGGGAAATTGGACGATACCGGCGGCAGTGAAGCCAATTGCGGCAGCGGCCAGATCATGGCCTATATCAACGATCCGGCCGGACGGCTCTGCGATTGGGGCATCCCGCGGGTAGAGTGCTACGGCGTGCGGCTGCCGGCTGATTATGCGGGCGAGGTGCCGCCGCAGATGATCCTGGCGGACATCCCTGAGGCAGAGTATATTGTCTTTGAGCACGGCCCGTTTGATTATGAACAGGAAAATCGCAGCGTAGAAGAACGGATCGAAAAGGCCATGGCCAGCTTTGATTTTGCCGGGGCGGGCTACGCGATCGACACCACACCCGGCCGGATCATGTATTTTTACTTCGATCCCGAGCAGTATTTCAAATATATCAGACCGGTGCGCCGGGTGTAGACGAAGGGCAGCTCTGCTGATTGAAACGGGGCTGCTTTTTAGCGTGGCGGGGACATGTTTAGCAGGAGCGGCGCATATATATCCTCATAGTGAGGAGGTGGTGACATGGCCAAGCCTGTGAAAATCATTCCAGCATCGAGACGGCGCAGGAAGCGGCGGTGGAAATGGCCGCGGCGGCTGGGCGCGGGAGCGGTGCTTTTGGCGCTGGGCGTGCTGCTCATCTTTGAGCCTGGCGCGCAGGAGACCAAGCTCTTGGAGCGGCCGCAGGCGGCAGTGGAGGAGACACTTCCCAGTGCGCAGGAGCAGGTGGCGGTGTATGACCACCAGAGCGGTCAGATCATGACGCTGGGACTGGAGGATTATCTGGTGGGCGTGGTCGCGGCGGAGATGCCGGCCAGTTTTGAACTGGAAGCACTCAAGGCGCAGGCCGTGGCAGCCCGGACTTTTGCCTGCAGCCGTTTGTGGAGCGAGGCCGCAGCGAGCGATGCGCCTTACCGTTTGACCACTGATCCGGCGACCTGTCAGGCCTGGATCAGCGACAGTGAGATGCAGGACCGCTGGGGAGGGCAATATGCGGCCAATCGGGCCAAGATCGTCCAAGCCGTGGCCCAGACCCAAGGCGAGATCCTGACTTATCAGGGCAAGGTGATCGAGCCGGTCTATCACGCCAGCTGCGGCGGCGGGCGCACTGAATCCGCCCGCGACGTCTGGGGCAGCGACCGGCCCTATCTGGTCAGTGTGGTCTGCGATCATCCGCCGGATAAGCATACTCAGCTCAAGACGACACTGTCCCTGGCGGAGGTGGATCAAAAGCTGGGCAGCGATGCGGCTGTGGTCTCGGCCGCCAGCGGGGAGCACACCAGCCCCTTGGCGATCCTCGCCTCCTCAGCGTCCGACCGGGTGCTCAAAATGCGGGTGGGCACTAAGCAGTACAGCGGCACTGAGGTCCGAAAGGCCCTGGGGCTGGAATCATCCTTGATCCGCATCGATCAGGCGGGCGATGAGGTGACCTTCACCACCAACGGTTACGGCCACGGTGTGGGGATGTGCCAATACGGTGCGGATCATTACGCTCAGCTGGGCTGGGATTATCAGGCCATCCTCAAACATTACTACACCGGCGTCAGTCTCAATCGGCTTTAGCAGGTTTGAAGAGCACGACAGTTGGCAATACTACTCCTATTATCCAGATAATAGGAGGACATAACGATGAAAATACCAGCAAATTGGCGAAGACCCGATTGGAAAAAGTGGGGCAAGGCGGTGTGGCAGCGTACGCGGGTGTATGCGGTGGTGCTGACGGTGGCCGCAGTGGGCGTCGGTCTCTACGGCGCCTATCTGATGCGCCAGATGCCCAAGTGGCAGACCGAGACCATGGCCGCCGCGG
>CABVBB010000142.1 GCA_902496505.1 uncultured Peptococcaceae bacterium | reverse complement strand
ATGAAGAGAGCCTGCCGCTTTTGTGAGCTCAGTTATTGTTGATCGTCAAAGCGATTGTCGAAGATACGCTTGGTTTTCTTTTCACTGCGGGGCAGAGACTGCATAGGCAGGGCTTCGGCGAGGATGGTGAGGCCGACTTTGGATTTGAAAAGTTTGATCACGGCGGTCTCTAATTCGCCTTTGCGCTCGGGATGCGGCGTCTCGAAGCGGAGCAGCATGGAGTCGCGTCCGCCGTCATCGCGGTTGACGATGATCTGGTATTCACTGCTGACGCCGAGGACCGTTTGCAGGAGGCTGTCGACTTGACCGGGGTAGATATTGACGCCTTTGACCTTGACCATATCGTCGGAGCGGCCCATGATGCGGTCGTGACGGGGATAAGGACACCCACAGGGGCAGTCACCAGGCAGCAGGCGGCTGATGTCGTGGGTGCGGTAGCGGATGAGGGGCGCGCCTTGCTTGCGCAGCGTGGTGATGACGATCTCGCCCTCTTCGCCCACGGGCAGGACTTCGCCAGTCTGGGGATCGATGATCTCCATGTAGATGAAGTCGTCGAAATAATGGATGCCGCTGTCCGCGTCGCAGCTGATGGAGATACCGGGGCCGTAGATCTCGGTCAGGCCGTAAATATCGTAAAGCTGGATGCCCAATTCCTGCTCGATGCGGTCGCGCATCTTATTGCCCCAGCGCTCGGAGCCCATGATGCCTTTTTTGAGGGCGAGCTTGTCGCGGATGCCCTTTTGCTCCACCATTTCGGTGAGCAGCAGCGCGTAGGATGAGGTGCTGCAAAGCACGGTAGTCTGTAGATCGATCATCATTTCCAGCTGCTTTTCCGTATTGCCGGGGCCCATGGGGATAGCCATGGCGCCGAAGCGTTCTACGCCGGCCTGAAAGCCCGCGCCGGCTGTCCAGAGACCGTAGCCGGTGGTGATCTGCACGCGGTCGCGCTTATCAAGTCCCGCGATCGCGAAGCAGCGGGCGAACATATCGGCCCAGTCGTCGATGTCCTGCTGCGTATAGGGGATGATGATGGGCTTGCCGGTGGTGCCGGAGGAGGAATGGATGCGCACGACTTCTTCGTCGGGCACACACTGCACGCCTAGGGGATAATTCTCCCGCAGCTCGCCTTTGGTGGTGAAGGGCAGCTTTTCAAAGTCTGCCTGGGAACGGATATCGCCGGCCTGGATGCCGAGCTTGCCGTATTTTTCTTTATATAAGGGGCTGTGCGCTATGACTCGCGCGATCTGGCCCTGGATCAGCTGTAATTGTTCGTCTGTCATCATTGTGCCTTTCCCTCCACTTGGGCGAAGCCGACGGCCACGGCCCGTTTGTTGAGCTCGATAAACTGCGGCTTGACCTGCGCCGCGATAAGCGCGTTCAGTTCCTCTTGGGTGAAGGGCAGATAGCCCTTCGCCGCGGCGACGGCCAGCAGGAGGACATTGAGCACCTTGGGACTGCCTACTTCCGCACAGAGCGCTTCGCCGTCAATGAGCGTAGCGCGGCCGGTGGCTTCCAGATAGGCGCAGATCTCCTCCACCGCATAGGGCGCGGCACCGATAGAGGCGGTCACGGGAATGATGCCGTTTTTGGAGGCGACCACATGGCCGTCCGGCGCCAGATAATCCAGATTGCGCACAGCCTCCGCTGGTTCAAAGCCCAGGATCAGGTCGCACTTGCCTTTGGGCACAGCTGGTGAATGGCAGTCTGCGCCGATACGCACGTGGCTGACCACGCTGCCGCCGCGCTGAGCCATGCCGATGGTCTCGGCAGTACGCACCATTTCCCCGCGGGCAATGGCGTCTTTGGCTAAGAGTTTGGAGGCCAGGATCGTGCCCTGTCCGCCTACTCCGGTAATCAATATATTCATCACGGTCTCCCCCTTATTTCATCTTGTTGTAAAAGTCCTTGAGCTCTTTTTTGACCTCCGGCGGCAGATCGTGCCAGCGGACGCCGCGGATAGCCCCCTCCAGGCCGCAGAGCCTGTTGTAGCAGGCCGACGGATCGATGGCTTGGATGGCCAGCCAGGCGTTTTGGCTGCCAGCGGCGCGCAGCTCATCCGCTGTATGAATGCCCACTGCTTCTAATTTTTCGGCAGTATCTTTGCCGATATTGGGCAGTTTTTCTAATTCGCTCATGTCCTCACCCTTTCACGATGGCATCTGCCGGGCAGATCTGGGTGCACAAGCCGCAGCCTGTGCACAGACCAGGATCGATGCGCACCTGACCATCCGGCATGCTCAGCGCCGGGCAGCCGATCTCATCGATGCAGGTGCGGCAGCCAATGCAGTCCGTGGTCACGGTGCAGCGCGCTTGGGGCTTGGTGATCGCTACGCAGGGCGAAACGAAGATCACTGCGCTGGGGCCTTGGTGCGCCGCAGCCTTCTGCACCGCGGGGATGGCCTCGGACAAGTTGAGTGGATCAGCGGTGAGTACGCATTCCACGCCGATGGCTTCCAAAACAGCCTTGATGCTCACCTTTTGCGAGACATCACCCATCATGGTCACGCCGGTGCCGGGATGGGGCTGATGGCCGGTCATGGCGGTGGTGCTGTTGTCCAGGATGATGAAGGTCACATCCGCTTGATTATACACGCTGTTGACCACGCCGGTCAGCCCGGAGGCAAAGAACGTGGAATCGCCGATGAAGCCGAAATGTTTCACGTCTGGCTCCACGTGCTGCAAGCCTTGGGCGATAGTGAGCCCGGCGCCCATGCACAGGCAGGTGTCGGTCATATCGAGAGGCTGTGCATTGCCCAGCGTATAGCAGCCGATATCGCCGCTGAAAACGGATTTGACGCCAGCCATGGCGCGCTTCACTGCGTAGAAGGACGCGCGGTGCGGGCAGCCCGCGCAGAGCACCGGCGGACGAACGGGGAGCTTGGGCGGCTGGGCACAGGCTGGTTTAGCCAGCGGCTGGCCGGTCACATACTCCGTGAGCACCGCTTCCAAAAGTTCGTAGGTATATTCACCAGCCACTGGCAGTTCGCCGGTCAGCTTGCCTTTGACATTCAGCCGGAGACCGTGACGGCCGCACAGTTCCAAAAGGCTCTGCTCAATGACCGAATCCAGTTCCTCCACCACCAGCACATCCTCCACGCCGTCCAAGAAGCTCAGCAGCAGCTTTTCCGGGAAGGGGTAAGGCGTGACCAGCTGCAAAGTCTTGACCGCTGCGTCCAGTCCGGCTAAGATCTCCTGACCGCCCGCACCGCTGGCGCCGCTGAAAATGACGCCCTTCGTACCCTGGCCCTGCACCCGATTGTACGGCAAGGCGGCAAATTCCTCAGCGATCTGAGCGTGCTTGGCGGCCATAGCGCTGTGATTTTTGTACGCCAATGGCGGGAAGATCACCCATTTGTTGTCCTTGATGAAGCCCTCGATGGGTCTCGCCTGACGCTCTAAGGACAATTCCACTGAAGCACAGGCATGGCAGACGCGCGTCGTCGGCCGAAAAATGACTGGGGTATGGTATTTTTCCGAGATCTCGAAGGCTTTACCGATCAAGGTATAGGCTTCTTCGACACTGGAGGGGTCAAATACCGGTATATGACTATATTTGGCGAAATGCCGCGTATCCTGCTCCGTTTGAGAAGAGATGGGACCTGGATCGTCCGCCACCAAAATGACTAAGCCGCCCTTGACGCCGATATAATTGACGCACATCAAGGGGTCCGAAGAGACATTGAGCCCTACCTGCTTCATCGTGACTAGAGTCCTTGCTCCTGCATAGGCGGCTCCGATGCCAACTTCCATCGCTGCCTTCTCATTGACTGACCACTCGACATAGATATCCTCTGTCCGATTCTTGGCGATCGTCTCCAAAACTTCCGTGGACGGTGTGCCCGGATAGCCGGCTACCATTTGTACCCCGGCAGCGATCGCCCCCAAGGCAATGGCTTCATTGCCCATCAATAATTTTGTTTCCATGTGTTGACCCCTCCTAAAATTTATCGTTGATCTGTGTGATCATGGCACGCTTTTATCATGCGGATCTGCTTTATGGTGATATACTTGCTGGACGGGCTTATGATGCCCGTTTTGATCTTTACCTGCGGTTGGGTGGTCGTTGGGGTTCGACCAATTACGTATGGTGATACGATGGTACTGTTATCTCCCTCACCTGCGGTAAGTGGTCGCCAGGTTTCGCCTGGCGGCGAGGTACTTTGAAAGGGCCAAACACCCGACCAGAAAGGCGTCGGGCGCCAAAAGCTCATTGGGGGTTCCGAGGCCCGACGCCCTTTTGGTCGGGTCCCCCAAACCCCTAAACGGTGCGGGAAGTGAGAAAAATTTGGCTCAGCGTGGTTTGTTCGTTTGTTAGGCGAACACAGTGGCAAGACTGTATGGCTATTGAGCACACGCCTCGTAGGGCTGAACCAAATTTTTCTTTCACTGGAAAGCTAATGATTCATTCTAAACCTTCTCCCCCTTACGGGTTCTTTTATCTTTCTTTCCCTTTCATCGGCTTCATTCTCATCAGCTATTTTTTCCGGCGATTTTCAGATAAACAAAAAACGCCTGCCCTATTCAAGGGCAAGCGTTATCTACACCTGCGGTACCACCTTGCTTGACAGAGTCGTCGCCTCATCTGTCCGCTTCGTCGAAGAATGCTATCACATTCCCTGTCTGGTAACGGAGACAAATCGTTGAGTAGTACTTGGGTCTTTGGACTCTTTCCCCTCACCCTCGGCGTCCCACGGTCATCATACTTCTCATGCTGCCTTTCACCGACGCAGCTCGCTCTTATGATCAGCGTACTGATGCCTCTTCGCCTCATTGGTTTTTATTCGTTAAATTAGTCATATTATATGCCAGCATTGCCCGAGTGTCAATCAATTTTTTGCCAGATATTACTCGGATAATGTCTCTTTCCGCCGAGCACGCTGAACTTTGGCAATAATAGCATAAACGCTCGCCGCCAAGGTCCCTAGACCAGCGCCGATAAGGGCCAGTACGAACTCTCTCTGCCATTTGGTGGGCATAGCGTCAAAGACCCATTGATATTTATAGAGATGCAGCACGCCCCAGCCTATTTCATAAAGGACGGCCAGCATGAAGATCAGCCAAGCGCCCCAGAAAGCCAGACTGCGTTTTTCAGCTGCCTCCGCATCGGCAGGTTCTTCCTCCGGCAGCTGAAGGGTCTTCTCTGCTGGTGACTGCTCGGCTTTGGCCATCACACGAACAAAAGCCAGCCAAACGACGATCATCGGTATCACCGCGACAGCCAAGACGGCATTTTCCGACAATAAACTGGCTGCCGCCAGCACAGCCCAAAGCAGCACGGTCAGCACGACTTGATAGACTGTGCCTGCCATAGGGCTTTGCCGCAGCAGCTGCGGCAGACCGAGGGCGCTCAGCATATCTGTCAGCGCCTGTGTCTGCCACAGTTTATCCGTCACATAGACCGCCGCCATGAAGACCAGCAGCGCTCCGCTGTAGAGACAAAGCATACCGCCGGATCGTTCTCTGACCCAGTCCAGCCCCACAAGATAGCTCACAAGGCCTGCGGCCAGCACCAGTCCCGCCAGTACGCCATTGGTCGTCAACACTTCGCTGGAAACCGTTTTCCGTTGTTCTTGTGTCATTTGCTCACCCCACGCGTCAATAGTTTTTCCACCAGCGATCCTTCTGCCGTCAGGCGCAGCATAGCGACTCTTTCTTCATCAGTCTGATCGTGCCCCGAGCAGAAAAAAACCATATCCTCGCACCCATCGATGCCGATGGCCTCAAGCTCCGTCTGCAGCCGCTTAATGACCGTCGTGATCATCGACCAGTAGATCTCCTGATAATTTTCCCTGATCTCCTCCAGCGGTTCCCCTTCGCCAAAATAATCGCCCACTGCGTGATAATAATACGAATCGGTGAAATGCTTGACTAGTGGTGATTTGTCGTAGGGAATGAATCCGAAATCCCCCACACTATATTCGCTGCCGCAAAACCCGTAGATCGGCCAGCCATATTCCTCGGCATACGATTCATAGTCTGAACGCATCTGCTCAAACCGCGCCCGATTATTGTAGCGCAGCACGATCATCCCTACTGAGGGGTCGCAGTCTAGGACCAGCGCATACACCGCCTGATTTTCCTCCGTCTGGCTGAATTTTTCCAATGCCCGGCGTATATCCTGATAAAATGCCTCCG
>CABVBB010000141.1 GCA_902496505.1 uncultured Peptococcaceae bacterium | reverse complement strand
TGGATAACAGCCTTGGTCTGTGTCCAATCGATCCTTCTCTCACCTTGCTCATTCACATATGACTTGGTCAAGCCCATCTCTTCCATCAAGGGTAAGGTCACACCGCCTGCATAAGCCAAAAGCGGGATATCATGTTGAGGCGCGACCTGTCCATGATCGGAAAAGATACAGATGGTCCAGCCTTCATCCAAATAGTGCAGGAATTTTCCCAAATAGTAATCCGCTTGGATATAGAGATCCTCCATCCACTTCTCTGCCACTGATACTGGATTGCGGTTAAAAGGCCGCTCGGCCAGATGCTTGATAAACTGGTGTTCCTCAATATCGATAGCATGAAAATGGGAGAAGACCACATCGATGTCCTCACTATCGATCAAATAATGGATGGCCTCTGCCTGCCAATCCGCTGTGACATACCAGTTGGCCAGCATGCATTCTGTGATCAATAGAGAGTCCTGGCGTCCCAGCAAAGACGTTGGCGGCGGATAGCCGATGTTGTCGGCAATCTCTTTAAACAACCGTTTGGGATGATAGCAGCTGTCATTCTCCGTATCCATTGCGGCTGAAATGTACATCATCAAGTTTTTCCCCTCTGGGTCCAGACGCAGCAGCTTCATATTACGATTGACTTGATAGGTCTTCTCACCTTTGATCGCTTCATCAATGATCCCTACCATCATCTGCCCTAATGGGCAGACTACCATTGGTTCTGTGCTCTTTTTGTTCTTGTAGAGGGCAATGCGGTCATAGATCCCTTCTTCATTTTTCAAGATCAATACTGGCCGACGAATGAAACCTTGAGAAAACAAGATCGTAAACTCCTTAGCATCTGCTGGCGCAGCAGCCCAACCGACAGCCGGTTTGATCGGCGACTGCACCATATCCACCAACGCTTCTGTGGTCGAGGTCGTATGCTGCGAAAGCTTTGTCAACAGTTTACGGCTGCCCTTCATTTCCTTATCGCCTACAGAGGCTAGCAAGTCGACTGCCTTCTCTTGTTTATCCAGCTCCAAGTCGGTGACCACACAGGCTGCACTAGCCTCCATGGGAGCTTTAGGAATAAAATTCACTTCTTGGATCGACTCATTGGCGCCTACCAAGAACTCTGATTCCACTTGAGAAGTTGCCATCCCTACCGAGCCAGGAGATGTCCCATCGATCACCATCAAATTAGGACTGTCGCTGGTGGGCGGCCAGGCTGAACCAGGCCAATGCCATACCAATGTTTTCCTGCCTGCCTCTGCAAAAACATTCCATAAAGGCTCTGCATGACAATTGCGAGAGTCCAAATTGTAGTCCACCAGATCTAAGTCATCCCCCTTGCGGTAAAAGCCCGTAATGCCGTGCACATTGGCATAACAGCCACAAGCCAGCGTTGTCCACATCGGCGGCGTAACTGTCGGATGACCACCCAGCATCACTAGATCCTCCCGACAGGCGCCTCTTTCGATATACTGTTTCACATTAGGCATGATCCCTTTCTCCACATATTTTTTAGTTAAGCGCGGATCCATGCCATCCAGCCCCAACAGCAAAATTTTATCAGCACAAGCTTCTTGTCTGATCATCATCATTCCTCCATTTCCAAAAAACAGATCATCCAGTAATTGTCGCAAAGCTATCATGACTATTTGGATATTTCCAACTTATAGTTCAAGTATTTCACTTATCGTAGATGATCTTGATTTTTTTAGCTGATCACTGCTTCTTTCCAACATTTTGTATGGCCATACAAATGCGCATATATGCGTTTTATAAATATTGTTTCTACCTCATGCCTGTAGTATAATATACTTATTTTGATGAGGCAACGCACACTTTGTTCGACTTTTGCCAGTCTGTCAACAAAAAATTAACGCTGTTTTTCCAGAGGAGGAGCAATAAATGATCAAAAGTGAGCTTCTTTATTATTTAAGTGCCATTCACAAGTTTCAATCCATATCCTTGGCAGCTGACAATCTTTTTATGACCAAAGCCGCTCTAAGCGCTGCCATAAAACGTTTTGAAAAAGAGCTCGATCTTACATTGACTTATTATGAAAACGGCAAGATCAAATTGACCCTACTGCTCAGCAAGTCCTTAATTTAGCTGATGATACTTTAGAATGCCTTAATAAAATTGAACTGTATATCAATAGTCAAAACCAAACAAACCAAAATCAACAGGAATTAACTTTTGTCTTTTCCAATCAAACGAGTGGTATTCTTTTGCCCAAATTTCTCTTGACCTTTAAGCAGGAGATCGCCACACTATGCAATATTTCGGTCACTTTGAAATCACTACATACCAAGACCGAGGCCCTGGAATATGTCAAGACGCATCCTCATTGCATTGGTTTCAACTATTATTTCTGTGATGACTCTCCTACTGATTTAGCTAATATCCGTCCTATTTATGATGATGAAATCTTTCTCAAGATCAATCCTCAAACTAAGCTGCTTAAGATCCAAGGCACTACCGTCGATTTGCAGGAAGTGGCCAATATCCCTATTGTTTTATTCCATGATGACAGCGCTTACTTTCAAAGGATCAATAATACCTTTAATCACATCATCGACATCAACAAAAACTCCCAAATCGTCGAAAGTTATCTGCAATTCGATCTGGCAGGCGCTTTGACCGTCCGAATGCGCGCTGTTGACGAACAGTTTCAATACCTCAAAGTCAACGGCTTACCCCATTTCACCTTATACGCATTTCCTTCCGCAGATTTCAATATACCGCTATATCATAAAATCATCAATTTGCTCCAGTCGCTCATTTAGCTTTTTCTATCCACCAAAAAACGCCTGCTCGGCGGGAGCAGGCGTTTGGGGTGTTGAGTCTATTTATATTTACTCAGCCTCTTGTGGGGCTTGGCTGGCTTTTTGGAGGTAGTTTTGGACGGCTTCTCTGTGGGCGCGGAAGCTTTTCCAGTGGATGAGGGGACGCTGGCTTTGGGGGTAGTAGGTGTAGTGGTGGCTGAAGTAGATATTGTCGCGGCCTTTGATGAAGGCTGGGCAGTGGGTGAGCATTTCGATGGTGACGGGGTCGGTTATGACGAGGTCGCCTTTTGCGGCGTGAAGGATGAGCTGGTCGGGACGAGCCAGGGTCATGGTGTGAATATCGCCTAGGGAAAGCTCGTTGTATTCTTCGTCTTGGACGATCAGGTCGTAGAATTCTCGGCAATAGAGCAACTCGTCGAGAAGATAGTTGAGATAGAAGGTATCGCAGACTTCTTCAGCGGGTACGGTGACGGTGGCAAAGGGCAGATGGTAGGGAATATCGCCGATCCGGCAGGGGGTAACGGCGGTTCCGATCAAGAGGTCGGTGACGGGACTGACTCGTTCGTCTTCGTCGATAAGGTAAAAAAAGTCTCCATCGGGACGGCGGCGGAGCTGCTGCTCGAGCTGAGCATGAAGTTCTGGCGCCCGCCAGATGGTTATGGCGATAGATCGTTTGGACATAGGAAACACCTCGCAGTTTTTTGGAAGGAACTGACTGTTCTGTAATGCCTTGGTCGAACGCGGCAGCCGTTTCTAAAAAATCGAGAAGCGGTGAGCCTTGGGGCGTTCGGTCTTGCTCAAAAGATAAAGCGCCGGAACCGGTTGGGGGCTCCGGCGGCCTTTACCCTTTGAGTGATCCGCCAAAAAAATATACTGACAAAAGTCCCTCGGTCAAGGGAACCCTCTGCCAGTATCGCCGCAAGGCTCTACGCTATACTGCCGCTGAGAGAATGCCTTCCTCCCCCTTCTCGCGCCTATTGCTAAAAGGGGGAAAATCGCTTATAATGTCTCTGGAGCGGTCGTATAGACTAGCAAAGGGTGGTGTGCTCACCCTTCTGCTACCGGTCTCGCTTGCGCCAACAAGCGGGATCGGCCTCATTATATTTTGATCTTGGATAACTCAAAGCGTCAGGTGCGGTTTGGCGCACCCTCTCCTGCTATTTTAGCCTATTGCGGCTGAAATGACAAGATGCAGTTGTGATCCTTGGGGAATTTTTGGGAAGTATATTGCGCGGGGGGAAATGAATGGATAAGATGACTGCCGGGCGCGCGCTCTGCATGTGCCTGGGAATGGTCTTGGGCATGGCCATCGGCTGGATGATAGGCCGCCCTCAGGGTAAAATGGGCATCATGATGTGCTCTGGCTTGGTGCTGGGTATGGCCGCAGGACTTGCGGCTGGACTATTGCTGGATAAGGCTCGGAAAGATAAGGACGCTTGACAGATGCTCTGAAATATGGTATACTCTTTCTACTCGCAAGAGATTTGGGGCAAAAGATGATCGTGATGAAAGCAAATATTTCGGAAGAGATATTTGCTTTTTTTGTTGCTTATTTTTGGGGATACGGGGGCAAAAACCGCCCATGCACAAACATGCGTTCTTGTCAAGACTGTTTTTTTAGCAGGAATGGGTGTATCATATTGGGCCGCATAGTAAAAAAGACGGAAGCGCTGAGTTTGAGCTCAGGGCTTCCGTCTTTTTTTATGGTCAGTTTCTGAGGGGGCATCTAGCCAGGCCGAGCAGGCGCTCCATGAGGACGAGTTCCATGGGGTCGGCGGCGTAGGCTTGGTAGTCGGGGGCTATCTGACCGAGGGTGTAGCAGGTGTTTTGGGTATAGATGACGTGCGCGGCAAAGTTGATGTCCATGATGTCGGAGGTGACGATGGCATCGCCGTCGGTGAGCTGGGGATGGCCCCAGACGATGCCGTGCAGCCGGCCGGCACGGATATACCATTGCTCTAGGGTCGCAGTTTGCATGGGGCGCCTCTCTTTCGTCTCTGCTCAGCGTTCTTCGCGGAAGTAGTTGTTGCCAAGGCCTTTGGGGGGGCTGTTCTTTTTGTTTTTGCCTTGGGAGACGATGACGAGGACGATGATGGTGACGATGTAGGGCGCCATGTCGAGGAGGTATTGGGAGATGTGGATGCCGGCGCCTTGGAGTCGGAAGCCCAGGATGCTGAGGCCGCCGAAGAGATAGGCACCGAGCACGGATTTGTAGGGATTCCAGGTGGAGAAGATGATGAGGGCGACGGCGATCCAGCCTGCGCCTGCGGTGATGCTGGTCTGCCAGGTGGGCACGTAGACCAGTGAGAGATAGGCGCCGCCTAAGCCGCAGAGGGCGCCGCCCAAGAGGACATGGACGTATTTGTAGAGGCTGACGTTGATGCTGGCGGCATCGGCTGCGGCAGGGTCTTGGCCGACGGCGCTGAGATTCAGTCCCCAGCGGGTCTTGTAGACGTAGATGCCTAAGAGGATGACGAGCAGGTAGCCGAAGTAGACGAAGATGTCTTTTTGGAAGAAGATGGGCCCGAGGATGGGTATATGACCGAGGATAGGGAGCGTCACAGGGGTGAAGAAGCTTTTGACGGCGGCTGGGGTGGTCATGCCCATGAAGGATTGGCCGAGGTAGTTGGCAAAGCCTGTGCCGAAGATGGTGAGCGTGAGACCGGTGACGACTTGGTTGGCGCGGAAAAAGATGGTGAGCACGGCGTAGATAAGGGCGCCTGCTGCACCGGCTAGGGCGGCGCCGGCCATAGCGAGCAGGGCGTTTTGGCTGGCGAGGGCGACTTTGAAGCCGACGGCCGCGCCCATGATCATCATGCCTTCAATGCCGAGATTCATATTGCCGACGCGCTCGCTGAGGATGCCTCCGAGGGTAGCAAAGAGCAGCGGCGTACCGGCGATGATTGCGGCTGCGAGAAAGGATATCCACCATTCCATATTAGGCCACCTCCTCTTTCTTGGCTTGGGATTTGCGGACGAGTTTGTAACGGGTGAAGAAGTTGCTGCCGAGGACGAAGAATAGGATCAGCGCCTGAAGGATCTGGGCAGCGGCGGCGGGGATGCCGAAAACGGTCTGGATATAGGAGCCGCCTTGGGTAAGGGTGGCAAAGAGGATACAGACGAGCACGATGACGGGCGCGCTGAGTCCGGAGAGCCAGGCGGTGATGATGGCGGTGTAGCCGATGCCGCCGGCGAGTCCTACGGAGAGCTGGGTATTGACGGCGGAGGCTTGGATAGCACCGGCAAGACCGGAGAGCGCACCGCTCAAAAAGACGGCGAGGAGCATGGTGCGGCGGATATTGACGCCGGCATAGCGGGCGGTGTTTTCACTTTCGCCGAGGATAGCGAGCTCGAAGCCTTTTTTGGTGTAGTTCATAAAGAT
>CABVBB010000140.1 GCA_902496505.1 uncultured Peptococcaceae bacterium | reverse complement strand
CGCATGCCAGGGCCGCCTTTGGGGCCTTCATAGCGGATGACGACCACCTGACCAGCGTGGATGCGACGTGCTTCCAGGGCGGCAAGGCAATCCTCCTGCGAATCGAAGCAGACAGCCGGCCCGCGGAAATAACGATTTTCTGCAGCGACTGCGGCGGGCTTGGAGATACAGCCTTCAGGCGCCAGATTGCCATAAAGGACAGCGAGGCCGCCAGTGGCTTGGTGAGGAGCGTTGAGCGGGCGAATGAGCGCATCATTGGGCGGGTAAAGGAAACGATAGTTTTTTAGATCAGCTGCCAGTGCAGCGCCGGTAACGGTCAGACAACTGCCGTCCAACAGCGGCAGCAAATGCTGCATGACGTGGGGGATGCCGCCGGCCAGATAAAAATCCGCCATGTCCCACTGAGCGGAGGCGGGATTGATCAGCGCCAGTGTCGGTGTGGTGCGGCTGAGGGTATCCCATTGGGACAAAAGTTCAGCGGTATCCATCCCCAGTTCATGGCCTAAGGCCAGAGTATGCAGGACGGCATTGGTGCTGCCGCCGATGGCGATCAAGGTACGGATGCCATTGAGCAGGGCAGCGTGGGTCAGGATCTTTTGGGGCGTCAGCTGTTTTTCGATCAGCTGCATGATGGCAAGCCCCGTTTCCTGCGCCAAGCGGAGACGCTGAGCATAGACAGCGGGGATGACGGCAGCACCGGGGAGGCTGAGGCCGATGGCTTCAGCAAAGCAGCACATGGTATTAGCTGTGCCCAGATAAGCGCAGGAACCGCAGGTGGGATTGCAGACATCGGAGAGCGCGATGAGCTCGTCTTCGGTGATGAGGCCAGCCTGCACCATGCCGGCGGCTTCAGCCAGCGTCGTATCGTCTGAGCGGGGACGTCCCGAAAAGGCTGGGCCGCTGAGCGCAGGACCGGCCGGCAGAAAAATGACTGGGATATCCAATCGGGCAGCGCCCATGAGCAGACCGGGCACGATCTTGTCGCAGGAGCCTAAGAGGACCAAGCCGTCCAGATCATGGGCGCGGGCCATGATCTCCACGCTGTCGGCAATGGTTTCGCGGGAGGGAAGGGAGTAAAAGTCGCCGCTGCCTGAGCAGGAGATGCCGTCGCAACAGGCGATGGTGCCGAATTCCACGGCATTGCCGCCTGCGCGGTAGATGCCTTTTTTGACGAATTCGGCCAGCTGGCGGAGACTGTAATGACCAGGCACCAATTCATTCCAGGTATTGCAGATACCGACGATGGGATGGCTGAAATCGCTATCCGCCATGCCCATAGCTTTGTAAGGGCTGAGGTTCAGGCGGTTTTTATCACGATAGAAGGATTGAGACATAGCAGACGCTCCTTACAGGGATTGATGGATCTTAAACTCAGTATAATATAAGCCAGAACTTGGAACAAGCAGCAATAAAATTTTTGACGAAAAAGATTGATTAAATATACAGCAGAGTGTATAATTATTTAACAGTGCACAAGATAAAAGGGAGTGGGAAGATGAATAATTTTTGGCATCATTACACTACCGTCATTCCGAAATTATTGAATGGTGTCAGCGTTACGCTGGAGATCACCTTTTTTGCGGTATTGATCGGTATCGTGATCGGTATGTTTATGGCGCTGGGCAAGATGAGCAAGCATCTTTGGCTCAAGATCCCAGCGAACATTTATATCGAATGTCTGCGGGGGACGCCGCTTTTCGTCCAGATATTTTTGTTCCATTACGGCGTGTCAGCAGTCGTTAAGGAAATGATCGGCGCACCGTTTGCCTTTAAGGTCATGACCACCGCCATCGTCGTCTGCGGCTTAAACAGCGGCGCTTATGTGGCAGAGATCTTTCGGGCAGGCATCCAGTCGGTAGACAGAGGGCAGATGGAAGCAGCGCGGTCATTGGGCATGAGCCACGCTAAGGCGATGCTTTATGTCGTTTTGCCGCAGGCTTTCAAACAAGCTATCCCGCCTTTGGGCAATGAGTTTGTCATCCTGCTCAAGGATACGTCTTTATTGGCGGCTATCGGTGCGACAGAGATCATGAAGATCGGCCAGATCTATACCTCCGTCAATTTTGCACCGTTCCCCACTTATTTGGGCGTGGCGACAGTCTATCTGGTACTGACCTTCGTCATCACCCGCTTTGTCAACTGGACAGAGCGCAAATTAAACGCCGGGGACAATCATTTGCAGTCAAAGCCAAAAGCCGCACGGCGGAAAGGAGCAGCTAAGATATGATCGAGGTCAAAGATCTGCATAAAAGCTTTGGACATTTGGAAGTATTGAAAGGCATCACGGAGACCATCCAAGATCAGGAGATCGTGTCCATCATCGGGCCGTCTGGTTCGGGCAAGAGCACCTTCCTGCGCTGTCTCAACCTTTTGGAGGAACCGACCTCTGGAGAGATCATCATCAATGGGGACAACATCACCGATAAGAAGCACGATGTGAACAAGATGCGTGAGGAGCTGGGCATGGTGTTCCAGCGGTTCAATCTGTTCCCGCATATGACGGTTTTGAATAATATCACTTTGGCCCCGATCAAGGTCAAAGGCATGAATAAAGCAGATGCCGAAGAGATCGCGATGCAGCTTTTGAAAAAAGTCGGCTTAGTGGATAAAGCCAAGGTCTATCCCAACACTTTATCCGGCGGGCAGCAGCAGCGTGTGGCCATCGCTCGGGCGCTGGCTATGCAGCCGGACATCATGCTCTTTGACGAGCCGACATCTGCCCTAGATCCAGAAATGGTCGGCGAAGTGCTCAACGTTATCCGCGATCTGACCAAGGAAGGCATGACCATGGTCATCGTCACGCACGAAATGGGCTTTGCCCGCGAAGTCAGCGACCGCGTATTCTTCATGGATGAGGGCATCATCATGGAGCAGGGCAAGCCAGCAGAGCTCTTTGGCTCACCAAAATTGGAGAGAACGCAGAATTTCTTAGCCAAAGTTTTATAGAAACAGGGAAAAGCCCGCGGCTGCATGATGCAAACCGCGGGCTTTTCGTCTGTTTGAGATGTGTGGACACACACAAGTTATATCATAGCGAAAAAACAGGGTATTTGTCAAGAGACAGGACAGATACTCCTAGCAGAAGGAGTGCTAAAAAATGCCGATCTATACGCAGGAAGATCACCAACAGGTCATCGAGCGGATCAAAGGAAAAATAAAAGATCTGTCGATCATAATGGGAGAGGTGCTTCCAGAAAACGTTATTGTGGATTTTGAAACGCAGTGCGGCATCCGTCTGCCGCAAGCCTATCGCTTGTTCTTGCAGGAAGTGGGCAATGGCTGTGAGGATATGCTGGATGGATTCAGCCTGAGACGGCTGGAGGATATGCCTAGAAAAGATCTCACACAGCCTTTTGGGCTGGACGAGGCCTGGATCTGGGAAGACGATGATCAGTCGGAGGGTGATGCTTTAGAGGAGGCTATTGAAAGCAGCGTTTTTCAGGGAGAAATTGCGCTGATCGAGGTCGGCTGCAGTATAAGCTATCATCTGATCGTCAGTGGAAAATGCCAGGGTGAGGTCTGGTGTTTTACAGATGTCGGCGTCCAACCCTGCTGTGAACGCCAAGATTTTTTAGGCT
This sequence comes from uncultured Peptococcaceae bacterium, assembly GCA_902496505.1. Classification (GTDB taxonomy): domain Bacteria; phylum Bacillota; class Peptococcia; order Peptococcales; family Peptococcaceae; genus CABVBB01. The sequence continues at coordinate 2,571 of CABVBB010000140.1, read as the reverse complement.
GGTTTGAATTATGGCTGGATCAGCAGGAGTCGGTGGATTATTTCCAAGATTATCAGTGAAGGTAAGATGCAAGGTCGGAGGCTTCCTTGACAGCAAATGATCGTTTTAGAAACGCGGGCACAAAAAAAGAGCCGTCCACATGTGACGGCCCTTGGTTGCACAGACGATCTATCTTTAACAATACAATAATACTTAATAAGGTAATACTATATATTAAAGTTTAGTAACGTTAGCAGCTTGAGGTCCTCTAGCACCTTCAACAACTTCAAATTCAACTTCCTGACCTTCGTCTAAAGTTTTGAAGCCATCTTGAACGATAGCGGAGAAATGAACGAATACATCTTTACCGTCCTGACCTTCGATGAAACCATAACCTTTTTCTGCGTTAAACCATTTTACTTTACCTTGCATGAAAAAATCATCCTCTCGAGATAAACTGTAATAGCGTAGTTACTATTACAGTTTGATTATAGCGTGTTTGGGGTAAATTAGCAAGTTTTTTTCCAAGGAAATTGTGGCAGCGCGCAAGAAAGCGCTGAGGCAGGCGGAGGACCTTTTTTCGGCAGAAGTTTCAAAGGCGTATGACAAAAAGGGCACCCAGTTTTGGGTGCCCTCTTAAAACAGACTATACTCAGTCAAACTGCGGGTCAATCAAGCCGTAGGAATTGTCATGGCGTTTGTAAACGACATTGACGGCGTTGGTCTCGGCGTTGAGGAAGACGAAGAAATCATGGCCGATGAGTTCCATCTGCAGGATCGCTTCTTCTTCATCCATTGGTTTGACGGTGAAGCGTTTTACTTTGATCGGCTTAGCCAATTCTTCTTCTGGTTCTGGTTCAGCAGCCGGAGTGGTCACTGGTACGACATCAGCAAAGGAATTGACTTTACCTTTGCGGTTGACGCGGGTCTTATATTTATGGATCTGTCTTTCCAATTTATCGACGACGCCATCGATGGAGGCGTACATATCGTTGCTGGTCTCTTCGGCTCTCAGCAGGTACCGATTAACTGGAATAGTTGCCTCGACGCGATGTTTCTCTCTTTCCACCACTAAGGTAACAGTGCCCTGCATTTCGTTGGTAAAATATTTTTCAAGCTTTGCGAATCGTTTATCAACGTACTCTTTCAGTGGTGCGGTAACTTGGGTGTTCTTTGCTTTTACAGTGATATTCATGTTGCCAACCCCTTTCAAGTATGGATCGCTTATCGTTCAAGCCATCCTGTTCTTAGTGGATAAGACTCTATAAATAATTCTTATCCTTGATTACATTATCGCTCAAAATCTGCGTTTTGTAAACCTTATTTTACAGAAAAGTGATGAAAAGTTTAGCCGCTGGAGTTATAAAAAACATTAATTTGACCGGCTAAAGGAAAGGCCTAGGCAAACGGCGAATATACAAATGTTGCGCTTCTATATAAAAGTCGTGTAAAATATTTTTATGTACAGCGTAATCCATTGCCTTTTTAACGGTTTTGGTATATTGTAGACCAGTGTGATTCTTATTTTAAGGATGGTGTATGTGAATGGGTTTGGACACATTGTTCAAAAAAGTTTTTGACGATAATAAAAAAGACATCAAGAAATTAGAGAAGCAGGTAGCGGCGATCAACGCCTTAGAACCACAGATGGCGGCGCTTTCTGACGAAGAGCTGCGCGCTAAGACAGATGAATTCAAGGAACGCTATGCGAAGGGCGAATCTTTAGACGATCTGCTCAATGAAGCTTATGCGGTCGTTAGAGAAGCTTCCAAGCGCGTGCTGGGCATGCGGCATTTCGACGTGCAGATCATGGGCGGCATCGTGCTGCACCAGGGCCGCATCGCTGAGATGAAGACTGGTGAAGGTAAAACCTTAGTGGCTACTTTGCCGGTATATTTGAATGCGCTGAGCGGCAAAGGCGTGCACGTCATCACGGTCAATGATTATTTGGCGCGTCGTGACAGTGAGCAGATGGGCCAGGTGTACAACTTCCTGGGGCTGTCTGTGGGCCTCATCGTGCATGGCCTGGGCTTTGAGGAACGTAAGGAAGCCTACAATGCGGACATCACCTATGGTACCAATAATGAGTATGGTTTCGACTATCTGCGTGATAATATGGTCATGCGCAAGGAACACATGGTCCAGCGGGATCTCAATTTTGCCTTAGTCGACGAGGTCGATAGTATCTTGATCGATGAGGCGCGGACACCATTGATCATTTCCGGCAGTGCCGAGAAGCCCAAGGAGCTATATACCACCGTTTCCAAGATCATTCCCCGCCTGCGCCCAGAAGAAGATTATACCGTTGATGAGAAGCAGAAGAACGTCACGCTGACAGAAGAAGGCGTTGACCATGTGGAAAAACTCTTAGGCATCAACAATCTGGCTGATGAAGAAAACTTAGAGCTCAGCCACCACGTCAACCAGGCCCTGCGCGCGCATGTCATCATGAAGCGGGACAAGGACTATGTGGTCAAAGACGGTCAAGTCATCATCGTTGACGAATTCACCGGCCGTTTGATGTTTGGCCGCCGCTACAGCGAAGGTCTGCATCAGGCTATCGAAGCCAAGGAAGGCGTGGATATCGAAAAA
>CABVBB010000139.1 GCA_902496505.1 uncultured Peptococcaceae bacterium | reverse complement strand
TTATGATAGGCGCGTGGCGTGGATATCCGCATTGATATGCCACTGGCCGTCGTCTTTTACGGTAATATTTTGCCAATGAAAGTGATCGTCTTCGATTTGGACAAATACCCACTTGTGCCGCTGGTCAGCCAGGTTTGTCAGGACGATCATGTCATTTTCTTTGCGCGCTTCCAGCCGCATGATCTTTCCTGTATAGCCATAGGCAATATCCCAGGCATGGGTATCGGGATTGTAGATCCGCAGCGTCGTGCCGTATTCTGTCAGGGGATCGGGGACTGCCGTTTGGGTGTCGCGGGAAGGCAAGATAATGACGTCTTGAATAGCCATGCCTTCCAGGATCCGCGCAAAATGCCATTCTCCTTTGACCGAACGGTTTAGGTTGCAGTCCGTATAATCCAATGTCCAGCTGCCGACAAGGCTGCCAAAGTAATCATATTCTTCAGGCAGATCGGTACCTTTAGCGCTGCTGGTCAAGGCTTCCATAAAGTAATGCATGTTTACTCCTCCTCATGATCGTCTTGCGAATGGGCTTCAAATAGTTGATGCTGATAAAATTATAGAGCATATTGATAGCGTGCGCAAGAAATACTTTGCTTAAAAATGAAGTGTACGGCTTTGCTTCCGGTGGACCAAGATAAAAAAGGACCCTGCAAAATTATTTGCAGGGTCCTTTGTGTTGGCCAGCCTTCAGGCGATGCCGAAGAGGCGTTTGCCGTTGGCGCAGGTGGCGTTGATGACGTCTTCTGTGCTGATGCCGCGCAGTTCGGCGATCTTTTCGGCGATGTAGCGGGTATAGATGGGTTCGTTGCGTTTGCCGCGCATGGGCGTGGGCGCCATATAGGGACAGTCGGTCTCGATCAGCAGCCGGTCCAGGGGCACCTTGCGGGCGACTTCCAGCGGCTTGACGGCATTTTTGAAGGTGACCGGCCCGCCTAAGGCGATGTAAAAGCCCAGATCCAGCACCTGTTTGGCCATCTCCCAGCTGCCGGAAAACGCATGCAGTACGCCGCCGATCTCCTCGGCATGGTGAGCGCGCAGAATATCCAATGTATCCTGATGCGCGTCCCGATCATGGATGATCAGCGGCTTACCCAGCTGGCGCGCCAGCTCGATGTGCCGGATAAAGAGCGCTTGCTGTTCCTCCGGTGTGGCGTCGTCCCAATAATAATCCAAGCCCGTTTCTCCCACAGCGACCATCTTGGGATGGTGCAAAACCGTGCAGAGCTCCTCCCAGAGCTCATCTGTGTACCGCTTGGCATCATTGGGATGCAAAGCCGCAGCTCCGTAGATCTTTGCCTCCCGCTCGATCAAAACCACATCCCGCTGCCACTCTTCAGGCTCACAGGCCACATTCACGATCAAATCCATCTGCTCATTGATCCGCCCCAAAACCTCCGGCAGATCGTCTGCAAATTTTTCATCCAAAACATGAGCATGCGTATCAAAAAGCATATTGTCAACTCCCGATCGATCAAACAAAAGAGTGTTTCACGTGAAACACTCTACAATTAAGAACAAATGAAAAGGTAAAACACCCTAAATAACGTATAAAATCTCTGTCATGCAGATCATGCCTTTAAGCTTTTTCTCGCTTCCCGCACCATTTAAGGGGCGGGTGTTTGGCTTGCTCAAAAGTACCTCGCCGCCAGGCGAAACCTGGCGGTCACCCAACCGCAGGTGAGGGAGCAGGAAGGCTCAGCGTCAGCCTAGTCTAAGAGACATCACGTTTTTTCCAAGGCTATGGATGCCTATTGCCTCTTATTGCACCGAAAACCCATCTTCGATCCCTTCGCGGGTCGCTTGCAGCACTTCCAAAATACTGTCATCGTCCGCCGCTGCGGAGAGCAGCATGCCGTGTGAAACGATGCCGCGGATCTTCTTTGGCTTGAGGTTGGCCACCAAGATCAGCTTTTTGCCGACGAGGGAAGCAGGGTCGTCGTAGAATTTGGCGATGCCGGAAACGACGGTGCGGATCTCTTCGCCCATTTTGAGCTTGAATTGCAGCAGTTTGTCTGCTTTCTCGACCTTGGTGCATTCCAAGACTTCGACGACGCGCAGGTCGAGCTTGGCGAAATCATCATAGGTGATCTCCGGCTTAGCGGCAGGCGCCTCCACTGGAGCAGGTTCTGCGGCTTTAGGCGCTGGTTCTTTGGCAGCGGGGGCGGCAGGAAGCTCTAAGGATTTGGGATCGATACGGGGGAAGATGGCGTCTTTTTTGCAAACTTTGGTGCCCGGTGCGATCACACCCCATTGGGAACCATCCGCCCAGGTGCAGCCGGTCAGGTCATAGCCGATCTGCTCGCTGACTTTGCCCGGGACTAAAGGCATGAAGGGCGCGATGAAGATGGTGGCGATGCGTAAGGCTTCTAGCAAATTGTACAGGACAGTGCCCAGTCGTTCCTTCTGCGCCTCGTCTTTGGCCAGCACCCAAGGAGCGGTCTCGTCAATATATTTGTTGGCGCGGCTCACCAGCTGCCAAATGACGGAGAGCGCGCCGGGGAAGTCCAGCTTATCCAGGCAGGCAGCCGCATCATCACCGATGGAGAGCGCCAGCGTGCGCAGTTCATCGTCTAAGGCTTCGCTTGCTCCGGGAGCGGGCACGATGCCGCCGAAATATTTGTCGATCATAGCCACACTGCGGCTCAAGAGATTGCCGTAGTCATTAGCCAAGTCGGTATTGATGCGTTTGACCAGCGCTTCCTCGGAATAATAACCGTCGGAACCAGTGGAGATCTCTCTGAGCAGGAAGTAGCGGATGGCGTCCACGCCGTATTTGTCAATGAGCACGTTGGGGTCGACCACATTGCCCTTGGACTTGCTCATTTTGCCGCCCTCAAGGAGCACCCAGCCATGACCGAAGACTTGCTTGGGTAACGGCAGGCCAGCAGCCATCAGGATGCAGGGCCAAATGACTGCGTGGAAGCGGGCGATATCTTTGCCCACCAAATGCACGTCAGCTGGCCAGAATTTCTGGAACAATTCGTCATGATCGGTGCCGTAGCCCAGCGCGGAGATGTAGTTGGTCAGCGCGTCGAACCAGACGTAAATGACGTGCTTGTCATCGATGGGCACCGGGATGCCCCAGTCAAAGGTGGTACGGGAGATGCAGAGATCTTCCAGACCCTGCTTGATGAAGTTGATCATCTCATTGCGGCGGCTGACCGGCTGGATGAAATCCGGATGCTCGTCGATATACTGGAGCAATCGATCCTGATATTTGCTCATCTTGAAGAAATAGCTCTCTTCCTTGAGCAGTTCGGTGGGGCGGCCGCAGTCTGGGCAGCAGTTGCCCTCGGTCAATTGACGCTCAGTGAAAAAAGTCTCGCAGGGCGTGCAGTAATAGCCGGCGTATTCGGATTTATAAATGTCGCCTTTGTCATAGATGGTCTTAAAAATTTGCTGCACCACTTCCATATGGCGCGGTTCGGTGGTGCGGATGAAATCGTCATTGGAAATGAGCAGACGCTTCCAGAGCTCCTGGAAGGTCGCGACGATGCGGTCGGTATATTCGATAGGCGTGACGCCCTCCGCTTTGGCGACGCGCTCGATCTTTTGGCCGTGCTCGTCAGAACCGGTGAGGAAATAAGTCTCATAGCCCTGCATCCGTTTGTAGCGGGTCATGGTGTCGGCCATGACGGTGCAGTAAGCGTGGCCAATGTGGAGATTGGCGCTGGGGTAATAGATGGGCGTGGTGATGTAAAAGGTTTTCTTGTCGGACATGTTCATCTTCCTTTCAAATAATCAATGGATCAGTGAGCCCACAAAAAAATCGCCCCTGAATAATCAGGGACGATAAAAGATCGTGGTACCACCCTGCTTCACTCCCCTGGGGGAGACTCCGCATTCCATACTGTTCATGGAAATAGTCGTTTAACGGCGACCACTCGGCCATAGGCTGCTCCAAGCTCATTTTCACCAGGCCCGTCGTATAGGCTCGCAGCGTACACCCATTTCTCTGGCCGCCGGGGGATCTGGTTACTCTACTTTTCATCGCAATAACGTGCTCAAAATGTATATCATATAGTATACGCAGAAAGAGCCCCATTAGTCAAGAATTTTCCACTGCCTTGCCGAATATTTGTCAGCGTCCCGTGAGCTCGGCAAATAGGCTGCTGATGATCTGGATGAGGTCTTGTTCCACCGGGGCTTTTTCGATGGCTTCAGAATAAAGCAGGTAATAGTACAGCGTGTAATTAAGGTCGGTGATATCGAGAGGGACGATGGCGCCGCGGCCGATATAGGGATCGCCCAGCTCCATCAGCGCAGGAAAAATGGCGATGGCGTCATTGTTGATGACCACCTTTTTGATGCTCTCCCGGTCGCTGACGCCGAAGATATTGTCAAAATCGCTGAGTTCTGGAATGGTGTTGTTGGTCAAATATTCATGGTAGTAAGCCAAGGGGTAGCTCTTGATCTCTGCTAAGGTGACAGCCGAGCGTTTGGCCAAAGGACTGTCCACACTCACGTATCCCCGCAGATAGTCCTGCCCCAGTTCAATCAGGCGCAGGTGATGTTTGTCCGCAAAGCTGGCGAGTTTTTTCTGCTGTGAGGCCAGACAATTGGCAATGCCGATCTGGGCGGCGCCTTTTTCCATGCCCTTGAGCACCAGAGCGGGATAGCGCTCGTCCACGTGCAGATTGATGCGGGGATAGCGCTTTTTGAAGGCAGTCATGATACGCAGCATGACGGTATTGCAGACCGCCGGCACGGCCAAGACAGTGATGCTGCCCACCACGTCCGTTTGGTTGTGGGCGAGCCGCTTGAGCTTGTCAAAATCGCGGCATGTGCGCTCAGCAAAATCCAGCACCTCCTGACCGAGGATGGTCACCGACACACCCTGCGGCGTGCGGGCAAAGATCGAAAAGCCCAGTTCATCCTCCAGATTTTTGACAGACGTGCTGAGCGTCGAGGGATTTAAATAAAGCTGCTGCGCGGCCTGGGACATCGACTGCCATTTGGCGATGGCCAACAGATGCTGCAATTGTTCGATACGCATACGATTTTCCTCCCTGCCATTGGCTTAATGTCACTATTGTATCAAATATTGGGCTGATGCGCCAGAGCGGCAGCAGAGCAGAGGATCAAAAGAGCAGCTATTGCTGTAAAGCAGCAGAAAATGGGCGGGTATTTCAAACTTTCCAAGCGGGTATTGCCCTTTTCACCGGGACAAAGTGGAGGATGGTGTGTTATACTTGATGTATCCTATCAGTTATATTAATAAATTGGATGATACAAGGAGGAATGACCATGGGTAAACCAACGATCCACCCCACAGGCACGACCATTTACGATCCCAGCAGATGCTTTAACGGCTATACGATTTTTTCTGCACCAGAACTGGGCGCCATGCTCATCAATATGAACGGCGGCGAAGAGAAGCTTTGGAAAGGCGTGCACGGCTCGCCCAATAAGCTCCTGCCTGGCGGCTATCTGATGTGCGGCCACGGCAACCGCGACCCGCAGTATGGCTATCAAGAAGCGCTGGATCTGGCGCAGATCGACTGGGACGGCAACACCGTCTGGCAGTTCACCAAAAATGATTTCATCCAAGATCCCGGCTACGAAGGCCGCTGGATGGCCCGTCAGCATCACGATTATCAGCGTGAAGGCAACCCGGTAGGCTATTATGTGCCCGGCATGGACCCCAAAGTGGACAGCGGCAACACCTTGGTGCTCTGCCACCGCGACCTGCATGACCACCGGATCTCCGACAAGCCGCTCATCGACGACGTCATTTTGGAGGTCAACTGGGAAGGTGAAGTCATCTGGGAGTGGCGCTGCAGCGACCATTTCCGCGAGCTGGGCTTCAGTGAAATGGAGAAAAACGTCCTCTTCCGCGATCCCAATATGGTCAGCGCCAGCGGCGGTCTCGGCGACTGGATGCACATCAATTCCATGAGCGTGCTGGGGCCGAATAAATGGTACGACGCCGGCGATGAACGCTTCCACCCAGACAACATCATCTGGGACGCCCGCGAGAGCAATATCATCGCCATCATCAGCAAAAAGACTGGCAAGATCGTTTGGCAGATGGGCCCCGATTACACCCGCACCAAAGAACTGCGCCGCATCGGTCTCATCCTCGGTCAGCATCATGTGCATATGATCCCCCGCGGACTGCCCGGTGAAGGCAATATCCTCATCTTTGAC
>CABVBB010000138.1 GCA_902496505.1 uncultured Peptococcaceae bacterium | reverse complement strand
TACAAAAACCTGCCGCTGCCCAAGCGCTGCCTGACCGATGATTTTTTTGAGCGCCGCTACCGTCAGATCGTTGATTTCGAACGTTATCTGGATGAAAACGGCATCCGCGTCATCAAATTTTTCCTCCACATTTCCAAGGATGAACAGAAACAGCGATTCCTAGCCCGCATCGATGACCCGGATAAAAACTGGAAGTTTTCGCAGTCGGATATCGAGGAACGCACCTATTGGGACGATTATCAAGAGGCCTACGCTGACGCGATCAACGCCACCTCTACCGAGATCGCGCCCTGGTATATCATCCCCTCTGATAAAAAATGGTTCGCCCGTCTGCTCATCTCAGAGATCATCGTCAAAACTCTGGAGGATATCGATCCGCAATACCCTGAGCTGCCGCAGGAAAAAGTCAAACTGCTTGGCGACTGCCGCGAGCGGCTGCTCAAAGAAAAATAAAATCCCTTTTACACACCAAAAAACGTCCTTCCCCGCGTGGAGAAGGACGTTTTGCTTTTTAAACTACATCAGCGGTGCAAACAAGCGGATCAGCGAGCGCAGAAGTCTGGTGAAAAAGCCGACTTTGCGCGTATCTTCATAGCTGATGGGCCGGCAGACGGGCAGTGTCTGCAAAAAGTCAGCTTTGATCTGTGCTATAGAAGCCGTCTGATAAAGCCAGACAGCATCTTCGAAATGATGGTACAGACTGCGGTAATCCAAATTGATGCTGCCCACGATAGCCGTCGTATCATCGCTGACAAAACTCTTGGCGTGGATGAAGCCTGGCGTGTATTCGTAGATCTTGACCCCAGCTTCCATGAGCGGCGCATAGTAGGAACGCGTCATCAGATGCACGTACCATTTATCTGCGATGCCCGGTGTGACGATGCGTACATCGACGCCCCGCTTGGCAGCCAGCTTCAGCGCCGTCATCAGGTCATTGTCCACGATCAGATAAGGCGTGTTGATATAGACATAATCCGTGGCGTAATTGAGTACCTGCAGATAAGCGCTTTCCCCGACCTGTTCATGATCCAGCGGCGAATCGCCAAAAGGCTGGACAAAGCCCGATGGCTGCAGATCCTGCGGCATGCCCAGCGGCCGATACTGCTCGAAGCCTTCATCCGGCGTACGCCAGCGGCAGCCATTCCACAATTCCAGAAACATGATAGCCATGTTCCAGACAGCCTCGCCGCGCACCATGAGCCCGGAATCCTTCCAATGACCGTGCACCTCTCGGGCGTTGATGTACTCATCAGCCAGATTGATGCCGCCGGTAAAGGCCGTATGGCCGTCGATGACGCAGATCTTGCGGTGGTCGCGGTAATTCATGCGCAGATCCAGCCAGGGACGAAACGTATTGAAGCGTACGCATTGGATGCCCATGGCTTCCAGCTTGCGCGGATAGGTGGCTGGCAGCAGCATGATCGAACCAAAATCATCATACATTACCCGCACTTCCACGCCTTGCTGTACCTTGGCCTGCAAAATATCCAAAATTTCCTGCCACATGACGCCTTCATCGATGATGAAAAATTCCAGAAAGATGTAACGTTCGGCCTTTTGCAGTTCCTGCTTCAACGCAGCGAAATAATCTTCTCCCGGCGAGAAATAAGTGGTCTCTGTATTTTGGTAAACGGGATAGTTGGCGGCCCGTTCCAAATACACCGACTGCCTGGCTGCAGCAGGCGATGCGCTGGCCAGCTGCTTGAGCACATCCTCTTGCTGCGTGAGCAAAGACCGACTCTCTGCCATCAATTGTTCCATAGCCTCCTGCTCTCTGCGGCTCATGCGTCCTCCGCGGAACAAGAGATAAAACAAGCCGCCAAAGACTGGGAAGATCAAGATAGGAACTACCCAGGCCAGCTTGAATTCCGGACTGTCGCTAGCGTCATTGATCACCCACAGCGCGACCAATAAGCTCAGCAGAGAAAAGCAGGCGTAGACATAGACATAATCATTGCTCAGCTGCCAGATGGTCAAAAACAAGACCGCTGCCTGCACTGCGATCAATAAGACTACGATCACTACGCGGCTGAACAAAAAACGCAGAAATTTTCCCATTGCTATCGCTCCTTGGGTACTTTTGTCGATAGCCCATTCTAGCATGGATGCCTTTTTTGCTCAAGCCTCCCCCGCTCTTTCTTGCCACTTCTTGACAATTCAGCATTTACGCCAAAGCAGGCAATTATCCTCAAAGAGCGCCTCTAAGCGCCCCGTATCTTTGAGCCAGGCCAAATACGAACGGACCGTACTGCCCACCAGCGCATACTGCTCAAAATTCATCGTCAGGCCATAAGCCGCAAAAAGCTTCTGCAAGATCTGCTCAAAACCCGATGGTTCTGTGCACAGCGTCACGATGCGCTCAGCGATCTCGTTCACCTTGTCGATATTATCCTGTGCCAGCGGGGCGATCTCCTCAGTGACCGGCGCATGGGCAGGCACGAAGGCGCGAGCCTTGAGCTGTTTCACCATCTCCAGCGTCGCCAGATAAGCCCCTACATCATAGATGAAGCTGATCTGGTATTTGTCCAGCGTTTCTCTGCTGGACAGGCAGTCTGCCAAGTACACCACATCGTCCGGCGTGCGAAAGCCCACCATATCAAAAAAATGTCCCGGCAGCGGAATTACCTCAAATCCTTCCGGCAGATCCTTTGGCGTAAGATACGCTGCATCAGCTTCCTGCGCCAGGAGGAATTTGTGCCGCAGCTCCTTTACAGGATAGCCGCCATAGAGAAAGGCTGCTTCCAAAATAGGGTGTCTGGTAAAGCTGCACTCGATGCCCTGGGCGTAGATGGGACATCCGGTCTGCCCCTGCAGATATTTATTGCCGCCGATATGATCAGCATTGGAATGGGTGTTGTAGATGGCCGTCAAACGCCAGCCATTGGCCTCCAATAGCTGACGGACCTTGCGCCCTGTTTCCTTATCATTGCCGCTGTCGATCAGGCAGACCTCCGTATCGTTGAGCCGGACAAGTCCGATCTTGGCTGGACTTTGGATATAATAGCTATTGCCTGCTACCTGGACCAATTCATACATTGCCATCCTCCTCTATCGTCTCGAAACCTTTGAGCTCTCCCTTTGGTCATTCAAAATAACGTCAGCTGCTTTGCTTCCGGCGGACGGCGGTAACCATCAATGATATCCTGCATCCGCCAGCGCAGCCCATAGCGGCGGCACGCCTCCTCAAACAGCGCTTCTAGCGCCTCAGCCTGCGGCGACAGACAAACGTAGGCTTGACCGAAGGTCTCCTGGTAGCGCTGCCGCAGCCCCGGGAAATGTTGATCCAGCTGTTCATAAAAATACCAGCGCTGGCTGTCTCTGAGCGTAACGCCCCACATGGGATAGATGAACTGTGCCCCCTGCTCATAGGCTAGGCGCACCAGACGGTCGATCGCCTCGGGCGCATCGGTCAGCCAAGGCAGGATAGGCATCATCAGCACACCGGCATAAAGTCCCGCCCGCCGAAGCTCGCCTAGCGCTGCCAATCGTCGGGAGGGCGGCGGTGCGCCTGGCTCGATCACCTTTGCCAGCTCGTCATCAGGCGTCGTCACAGTCAGCTTGATGATCGCTGAATGGCAAGCCGTGATTTGCTGCAGCAGATCGATGTCCCGCGTGATCAGATCACTTTTCGTTTCAATGGACACACCGAAGCCATAGCGCGCCAAAAGCGCCAGAGCCCCTCTGGTCAGCTGGTGCTGCTCCTCCCACGGGTTATAGGCATCGCTCATCGCCCCCAGACTGACAACACCTTTACGCCGCTTGCTGCTCAGTTCCTGTAGTAGGATCTCTAACGCCTGCGCCTTGCCCCGCACCCGCGAAAAATCTGCCGTCTGATAACAGTCACTGCGGCTGTCGCAATAGATGCAGTTATGACAGCAGCCCTTGTACAGATTCATATTATACTCGATGCCAAACCAGTGCTGGCCATCTTTGGGGACCCTTTGCAGGATCGACTTGGCGGTGATCCATTCCATAGCGCTCTCCTCAGCTTACAGCTGCTTGGTCGTCCACTTCTCACAATTCCACACATCGGTGACCACATCCCGGTAAAATTCCGGCTCGTGGCAGATGAGCAGGACTGTTCCCTTGTACTCCTGCAACGCGCGCTTCAGTTCATCCTTGGCATCCACGTCCAGATGGTTGGTCGGCTCGTCCAATACCAGTACATTGGTCGGCCGATTGAGCAGCTTGCACAGCCGTACCTTGGCTTTTTCACCACCAGAAAGCACCATGACCTTGCTTTCGATATGCTTGGTGGTCAGTCCGCATTTGGCCAACGCAGCCCGTACTTCGTACTGAGAGAAATGCTTGAAATCCTGCCACACTTCCTCGATGCAGGTATTATCGCTGGGCTTGACTTCCTGTTCAAAATAGCCGATCTCCAGATTCTGTCCAGTGATGACCTCGCCGCTCAAGGCCGGTATCTCTCCGAGCAGACTGCGCAGCAGCGTCGTCTTGCCGATACCATTGGCCCCCACCAAAGCGACCTTCTGCCCACGCTCCAGCAGCAGATCCAGCGGCTTGGAGAGCGGTGCATCATAGCCAATGACCAGCCCCTTGGTCTCAAAGATCAATTTGCTGGATGTCTTCTCTGACGGTTTGAAATGGAACTGCGGCTTCGGCCGTTCGGCAGCCAGCTCGATAACTTCCATCTTGTCCAGCTTTTTCTGCCGGGACATGGCCATGTTCCGCGTAGAGACGCGGGCCTTGTTGCGCTGCACGAAGTCAGCCAGTTCTGCCATTTCCTGCTGCTGTGCCTTATAGGCCGCTTCCAGCTGCTTTTTGCGTGCCTCGTAGACCCGCAGGAAATTGTCATAATCGCCTACATAGCGGTCCAGCTTCTGATTCTCCATATGGTAGATGAGGTTGATAACGCTGTTGAGGAATGGTATATCGTGTGAGATCAGGATGAACGCATTGTCGTATTCCTGCAGATACCGCTTCAGCCAGCTGATGTGGCTTTCATCCAAATAGTTGGTCGGCTCATCCAAAAGCAGGATATCCGGCTTTTCCAGCAGCAGCTTGCCCAAAAGGATCTTGGTCCGCTGACCGCCGCTGAGTTCCTCTACATCCCGGTCCAGTCCCAAGTCCAAAAGCCCCAGATTGCGCGCCACTTCTTCGACTTTGCTGTCGATGATGTAGAAATCATTCATCGTCAGCGTATCCTGCAGTTCGCCGACCTCTTCCATCAGCGTGTCCAATTCCTCAGGCTCCACTTCGCCCATCTTCATATAGAGATCATTGATCTCCTGCTCCATCTCAAAAAGGTAGCTGAAGGCGCTGTTTAAGACATCGCGAATGGTCATTCCCTTTTCCAACACTGCGTGCTGATCCAAATAGCCCACCCGCACATGCTTGGCCCACTGGATGGTGCCCTCATCAGGCTGTAAATGGCCTGTGATGATATTGATAAAGGTCGATTTGCCTTCGCCATTGGCGCCTACTAAACCAATATGCTCACCCTTCAGCAAGCGGAACGATACATCATTAAAGATCGCGCGGTCGCCAAACCCATGGCTCAAATGCTCAACCGTCAAAATACTCATTGCTCATTCTCCTTCGTCTATGATCGCTGCCCCATTTTAGGGCATATGTTTATACTATACGCTATTCTCCCGCAGGGCGCAATCCCTTTTCCAGCTGGCCAGCAGAAGGGCTTTTTATACCAGCTCTCCCGGTGGACATGGCCAACTATCGGCGAGATAATGCGCTTCATCCCGCGAATCGCTCCCTGCTTCGAGCAGACAGCCTAGATCCTCTGTCACCAGCACGAAGCCTACCGTGTACCCCTGCCCTGCCTTTTGCTTCCACAGGCTCCGAACTGCTGTCATGGGCTCTTGCAGCCGCAGCCTGGCCCAGAGTCCCTCGCAGCTGTAATAATACACCGCGCCCGCTTCTAGGCCCAAGGTGGTGACCAGCCACTCCGCGATGGCGTCCTCTTCTGCGGTCATCGGCAGTCTGCTCTTGGGCGGGATGACCACTGGGCAAGACATGCGGAGGTATTCTGTCAGCAGCTGATCCAGCCGCAGGGCGTTGTCTTTGTCCAAGAGTGTCTCCACCACGACCCCCTGCAGCTCACGCAGACGATTTTTCGCCCGCTGCAGCTGGAGCTTTTCCTCCAAAACTTTTCGCTGTTCCCCCATACTCATCCGCCTCCCTGCGTGTGATAGACTTTATAACAGTCTATC
>CABVBB010000137.1 GCA_902496505.1 uncultured Peptococcaceae bacterium | reverse complement strand
GCACGGCTGACCATTGAGATCCTTTTGCCAAATGAAACAGAAGATCTTTACCAAACGGCTGAACAGATCGGACATTTTGAAAGCGCGCTGCTGCTCGAAGAGCCTTTTGAAGGGCCATCATTTGCAGCGCCTATCCAGGACAGATTGCTTACAGCGCTGGAGCGGGACAGCCAAACGACCATCACTTCATGGCAAGAGCTAACAGATTATTTATCAACTAATTAGGTGACGATATGCAAACACTACTAAGCATGCACGAAATGAAAAAAGAATTATCCGCTGTAGAAGCGTATTTAGAGGAATATATGCATTTTGAGCATCCCGCGATCAGCGAAAGTGCGCTCTATACGCTCCATGGCGGCGGCAAGCGTCTGCGGCCGGCGTTTATGTTGATGACCACCATGTTTTTTGACAATCACGAGGATTATGTTATTCCTCTGGCGGCCTCTATGGAAATGATCCACATGGCTTCCCTGATCCACGATGACATTGTAGATGATTCCGACGTCCGGCGCGGACAAGCAACATTAAATGTTCTCTCCGGGCAGCGTTATGCCCTGCATACCGGCGATTATATTTTGACCAAGGCTCTGCAGCTGATCAATTCCGCACCGCATCGGGAACGGGTGATGGATATCTTGGCTAAGCTCAGCGCAGAAATGTGCCACGGCGAGATCCAGCAGCTTTTGTCGGTCTTTGACCCTTATCAAACGGTAGAGGACTACAATTATCGTATCGACCGCAAGACCGCCCTGCTTATTGCGGTCTGTTGTCAGATCGGCGCTGTCATCTCCTCCGCGGATGAGCAGATGATCCAGTTGTTTTATGATTTTGGTTATAATTTAGGGATGGCTTTTCAGATCAAAGATGATATCCTGGATATGGAGCAGGATCAGGCCAAGATCGGCAAACCGGCCGGAAGCGATCTGGCTCACGGTCTCTTGACATTGCCGACTATTTTGGTGCTCAAAAAAGATTTCCCCGAAAAACAGCGGCTGATCAAATTGATCGAGACACGCTTTCCACAGGGACAGTCTGATGTCAACTACGCCATTGATCTGATCAAAAAATATCACGGTCTGGAAGAAGCCATGGCCGTCTCCGAAGAGTACGTCACTCATGCTAAAAATATGATCAAAAATCTGCCTGGCCACCGCATGAAAAAAGTCCTCTTGGCCGGAGCGGATTACATCAACGGAAGGGCGTTTTAAAAATGGCTTTTACGTATCCGATCTCACTCGATCTGTCGAACCAAAAATGTTTGGTCGCAGGCGGCGGCAGAGTCGCTGAGCGTAAAGTCCTCTCCCTGCTGGAGCAGGAGGCAGAGGTAGAGGTCGTCAGTCCAGACCTTACAGAAACTTTGCAGGAGCTCTATCAGCAAAAAAAAATCAGCTGGCGGCAGGAAGCCTATCACGCTGCACAGCTTGCAGGCAAATTTTTAGTCATCGCTGCGACCAATCAGCCAGCGGTCAATCTGCAGATCGCTGGCGACTGTCAAGCAAGAGGTCTTTTGGTCAATGTGATCGATCAAAAAGAGTCGGGCAATTTTATCGTCAATGCCCATTTCACACAGGGCGATCTGCAGATCGCCGTTTCCACCGGCGGTGTCAGCCCTGCCTTAGCCAGACAGATCAAGGAACAGCTGGCCGAAGAATTCGGTCCTGAATATAAAATGATGTTGGAGATCGTCAAAGAAGCTCGCCAGGAAGCGCTGGTAACCATCACGAACGCCGAAAAAAGGCGGGCGTTTTTGCAATCTTTAGCTCAAATGGATCTAACCGAGCAATTGAAACAGACTTCACGAGAAGACGTGCAAAAAAGGGTGAGAAAATGTCTATCATCTTATTGGGATTAAATCACAAAAGCGCGACGGTAGAAATCCGCGAAAAGGTCGCTTTCTCCAAAACGCATATCAAAAACAACGCTGAGGCTTTGCGGCAGCTGGCGGGTATCTCTGGCATTGCCATCCTATCTACCTGCAACCGCACGGAATTTTACCTGGACGCCAATGACGATCAGGCAGCAGTCGCCTCCATGATGCAGTTCATCTCCGAGCAAAGCGGTTTTCCTGTGGAAAAGCTGGAGCAGCATATGTATGTGCGCAAAAGCAAAGAAGCCGTCGAACATTTATTTATGGTCTCTGCAGGCTTGGATTCTATGATTCTAGGCGAAAGCCAGATCCAAGGGCAGGTGCAGGACGCTTACAGCTATGCCCTGGAATATGGCCTTTCCGACAATATCATCAATACCTTGTTGATGAATGCCTTGACCGTCGGCAAGCGCGTACGTACGGAAACTTATATCGACCGCCAGGCGGTCTCCATCAGTTCAGCGGCAGTTGAGCTGGCCAAGCAGGAGTTAGGCACCTTGGCGGATAAGACCGTCTTGATCTTGGGCGCTGGGGAGACCAGTGAATTGGCTGCCAGACATCTGGTCAGCAATGGGATATCCAGCGTCATCGTTGCCAACCGCACCTTTGACCGGGCTCAGCGGCTGGCTGATGAATTTGGCGGCAAGGCCATCAAGCTGGATGTATTTTCAGCCTATCTGGATCAGGCGGATATCATCATCAGCTGCACCGCTTCGCCGCGCTATGTGGTCGAGAAAAAAGACATCGCTGATATCGTCGCCAATCGTACACGGCCGCTCTTTTTCATCGACATCGCCGTTCCTAGAGACATCGAACCTACTGTAGCCGAATTGCCGCAGGTCTATTTGTGCGATATCGACGATCTCCAAGAGGTGATCGCGCAGAATTTGGAAGGACGCAAGAAGGAAGCCGTCAAAGCCCGTCAGATCATTGACGAAGAATTGGAGAATTTTTTCTTTTGGCTGGATACGCTGCTGGTCGTACCGACCATCGTCAAAATGCGTGCTCAAGCAGAGGCGATCAAACAGCACGAAGTGGAAAAAGCCATTCGCCGCATCGAGAATATCACGCCTAGAGAGAAGTGGATCATCGAACAGCTGGCCCATTCCATCATCAGTCAATGTCTGCACAAGCCGATCTGTAATTTAAAAACCATGGCAGGAAAAAAAGCTGATCGCATTGAATGCTATATTAACGCTATGGATGATTTATTTGAATTAAGCAGTCAGGAGGAGTCCAGTGAGCAAGAAAATTGTTAAAGTTGGTTCCCGCGAAAGTGCGCTGGCCATGTGGCAGACCGAATTTGTCATCCAACGCCTTGAGGAAAAAACCAATGATTATATATTTGAGATCGTCCCAATCAAGACCAAGGGCGATAAGATTCTGGATGTGGCCTTAGCCAAAGTCGGTGATAAAGGCCTTTTCACCAAGGAATTAGAGCAGGCTATGCTCGACGGTGAGATCGATCTGGCTGTACACAGCATGAAGGATATGCCTACTGTTATCGTAGAGGGCTTGACGATTGCTGCTATTTTGAAGCGTCACGATCCCCATGATGTCATGGTCGCCATTCCGGAGATCACTTCCTTTGACGCGCTGCCTGAAGGGGCGAAAGTCGGTACCAGCAGTCTCAGACGGCGTGCACAGCTTTTGCACATCCGGCCAGATCTGGATATCCACGATATCCGCGGCAATTTGAATACTCGTATGCGCAAAATGGCCGATGAACATTTCGATGCTTTGATCTTGGCCGCTGCTGGAGTGGAGCGGCTGGGTTGGTCCGATAAGATCACCGAAAAATTATCTTACGACATCTGCCTGCCCGCAGTCAGCCAAGGGGCTATCGGCGTCGAGTGCCGAGCAGATGATGCGGAGATCTTGGCCTTGACCGCCTTGATCCACGATGAAGCCACCGCCGTTTGTGTCAAAGCCGAGCGCGCTTTGCTCAAAGCGCTGGAAGGCGGCTGTCAGGTGCCTATCGGTGCACTGGCTGAGATCCAAGGTGAACAGCTTTATTTGCGCGGCATCGTCGGCAGTTTGAATGGCACGATCTTGCTCAAAGATCAAGAGACAGGCAGCATAGAAACGCCTGAACAAATCGGTATAACTTTAGCACAGCGCTTTTTAGATAACGGCGCTCAGCAAATTTTAGATTCTATCAGACAGGAGTTGGCTCAATGACGACAGGAAAAGTATTTTTGATCGGTGCAGGTCCAGGAGATATTCGTTTGATCACCGTTAAAGGGTTGGAGTGCATCCAAACAGCCGATGTGATCGTGTATGACCGTTTGGCCAATCCCCGTCTGCTTTCTTATCGACGGCCTGATGCCGAACTCATTTATGTCGGCAAGTCTCCTGACCGTCATACGCTGACTCAGGATGAGATCAATCAAGTATTGGTCGAGGAAGGCTCAAAAGGCAAGATCGTGGCCCGTCTCAAAGGCGGCGATCCTTATGTCTTTGGCCGCGGCGGCGAAGAGGGAGAGGTACTGCGGGCTGCGGGCATCCCCTTTGAGGTCGTGCCCGGCATCACCTCTGCTATTTCTGTGCCTTCTTATGCAGGCATCCCTGTGACCCATCGTGATTTCACGTCCACCTTTACCGTGATCACAGGACATGAGGACCCGACCAAAGAAGACAGCAGCATCAATTGGCCGCGTTTGGCCCAGGATCCCGGCACGCTGATCTTTCTCATGGGCGTCGGCAATCTGCCGAAGATCGTCGATCAGCTGGTCTCCAACGGCAAAGACGCTGCCACGCCGATCGCACTGATCCGTTGGGGCACTCGCCCAGAACAGCAGGTAGTCACTGGCACATTGGCGACGATCATTGACGATGTCAAACGGGCAGGCCTTACCTCGCCAGCTATCATCATCGTCGGTCAGGTCGTGACTCTGCGGGATACCCTGCGCTGGTTTGAAGACCAGCCGCTTTTTGGCAAGCGTATCTTAGTGACACGCGCTCGTGAACAGGCCAGCGTTTTATCTGAAAAACTGGAGAAACTAGGCGCCGAAGCTTGGGAATATCCCACCATTGATATTAAAGAACCTGATGATCTGGCTTCCTTGGATAACGCCATCGCTCACGCCGGAGACTATCAGTGGATCATTTTCACCAGCGTCAACGGTGTCAAGATGTTCTTTGACCGGATGCGCCATGATCATCTGGATGTTCGCTCATTAGGAGCAGCGAAGCTCTGTGCCATTGGTCCCAAGACCCGCGAGGCTTTGGAAGACCGTGGTCTCTTAGTCCACATGATGCCAGAGGAATTTCGTGCTGAAGCCATCATTGCTGCACTCCAGGATAAAGTCCAGCCAGGCGAAAAAGTTTTATTGCCGCGGGCTGATCTGGCTCGTCCAGTATTGGTAGAAGCTTTGCAGCAAATGGGACTCATCGTGGACGAGGTTGTCGCTTACCAGACGGTCATCGCCTCGGAAGATCAGTCTCTGCTATTAGAAAAAATGCGCGCCGGCGAGGTGCATGTGGTGACCTTCACCAGTTCTTCCACTGTGCGAAACTTCATGACGCTGCTGCAAAATGATATGAGCTTGATCGAAAAAATGACCGTTGCCTGCATTGGCCCTGTAACAGCTGATACCGCAGCTGAGCTCGGCATCAAAGCAGACATCGTAGCCGAAGAATATACCATCGATGGTTTAGTCAAAGCCATCGTTCAATATTTCAATCCAAAAAAGTGAGGTAATCGTTATGTTTCCAGAAGTACGCATGCGCCGCTTGAGAAAAACGGCCAATATCCGCAGCTTGAATCGGGAAACACGTCTTCATGTCGACGATTTGATTTATCCGATGTTTGTTATCGAAGGTGAGCAGATCAAAAACGAGATCGATTCTATGCCGGGCGTTTATCAATATTCTCTCGATAATCTCCTGCCCGAAGTCGCTCACGTCGTCTCTCTCGGCATCAAAGCGATTATCTTTTTCGGTATCCCTGCCCATAAGGATGCTGTAGGTTCTCAGGCTTATGCTGAGGAAGGCATCGTTCAGCAGGCCGTACGGGCCGTACGGGCGCAGTTCCCTGATCTGGTCATTTTGACCGATGTCTGCCTCTGCGAATATACGGATCACGGTCACTGCGGCCTCGTGAGCAAAGAGGGCCAGATCCTCAATGATCCAACACTTTCCCTTCTGGCCAAAACGGCCGTATCTCACGCCGCAGCAGGTGCTGATATCGTTGCGCCCTCTGATATGATGGATGGCCGTATCGAGGCCTTACGTGAGGCTTTGGACGAAAACGGCTATCAGGATGTCTCTGTCATGTCCTATGCGGTCAAATATGCTTCCGCTTTCTATGGTCCCTTCCGTGATGCAGC
>CABVBB010000136.1 GCA_902496505.1 uncultured Peptococcaceae bacterium | reverse complement strand
GTGGCACGTACCAATTCTATTACTATCGCAGCGGAAAATCTCTATGTCACTCAGCAGACCATCAGCAAGGCTATCAATAAGCTGGAAAATGAGCTGGGCGTCGTTTTGATGATCCGTTCGCATAAGGGCGTCCAGCTGACCGATGTCGGCAAAGTATTTGTAGAAAAGGCTGCCCATATCGTACGGGATTTCCAAGAGCTTTACGAGACGACCTGTGTCAGTGCGGGCAGTAATCTGTCCGGTCAAGTGACGATCTATCAAAGCAATTATACCAGCCATGTTTTAAGCTCCCGCTTTTTGACCAGCATGCGTCGGCAATACCCCAAAATGCATGTGATCGTTGAAGAAAAACTCACAGCTGAGATGATCGAGGATGTGAAGCACAGCGAGGGCGATATCGCTGTGGTGCAGGCGGTCAATGGCAACTGCGGCGTAGGGCGGGTAGCAGATTATGAAGACGAGCTGGATTGGGAAGAGATATTTCGGGACACCTTGGTCGCCTGCGTGGCGGATAACAATCCTTTAGCCAAAAAGGAGAGTGTCAGCCTGAAAGAACTGGCCAAATACCCTATTGCCTGGGCTGCCTGCGGCCATATGGAGGACATTTTGCAGCAGGATTACAAAGTGGGCATCAAGGTGCTGATCAATTCGACCAACACAGCTATCCAAAGAGACGCGATCATGGAAGGCGCTGCAGTCAGCTTTTCGACGGAAATGATCATCCACAGCGATGGTTTTGACGGCACTGGCTATAAGCTGCTGCCCATCAAGGAGAATATGCGCCTGAGCACCTATTTGATCAAGCCTAAGGGCTACGAGCTCAATAAATTGCAGCGGGTAGCAGTGGAAGAACTGAAGCACGCTTTGCAAAAAATATAACAAAACAGCCGCATTTTCTGGGGAAGAAAATGCGGCTGTTTTTGGTATCATTCGATTTGACTGGCTTCGTCGCGGTACTTGTCCATCTTGGTGCGGAAGATCTCGCCATTGGACGGCGGCGTCCAGGTGATGGCATTGGCACCGGCCTCAATAGTAGCAATGATGGATTCGGGCGTGGGTCCGCCAGTGGCCATGATAGGCACGGTGGGGAATTTTTCGCGGATGGCGGCGACCACCTGCGGTGTGCGGGAAGCGGCGGAGACATTCAAAATTTTGGCGCCTGCGGCCAAACGGGCGGCGATGTCCTCGTGCTCGTTGAGCACTGTGACGATGACGGGGATATCAATATAATCAGCCGTGCGCTTCAAGTCTTCATTGGAGGTGGGCTGATTGACTACTACAGCGTGCGCACCCTGAAATTCTGCGTGCAGCGCCAGGTTCATGACGCGGGGGCCTTGGGTCAAGCCGCCGCCGACACCGGAAAAGACTGGCACTGTAGCAGCCGAAAGGATAGCCTGGGTGATGATAGGCTGCGGGGTGAAGGGATAGACAGCGATGACAGCGTCAGCATTGGTATTGCAGATGATGCTGATGTCCGTGGAAAACAGCACCGACTTGATGCGTTTGCCAAAGAGCAGGATGCCGGAAGCACGGTAGATCTCTTCTGGAACTTTGAGCATGAAGCTGCGCAGAGTGCCTTGGATCTCTGGTGGTGGGGAAGCCTTCTGGGGTTTGTTTGGATTCATCGGAATGCCCTCCTGGATAAAAATGAGTTTACCTTTATTATACCATGTTTACGGAAAGAAAAGTTACAAGAAATCTTCACAAAGGTTTGTTTTTTTAAATTAGCTACGCTACAATAAGAGTAATGGGAAGGGGGCGATATGGTGCGAGTCGAGCAGTTCAAATATTTTTTGGAAGTGGCCAAGACAGGTTCTATGCGAACGGCAGCGGATAATCTTTTTCTTACGCAGCCAGCACTGGGCGCGGCCATCACCAGTTTGGAAAAGGAACTGGGCTATCCCTTGTTCGAGCGGTCGCACAAGGGCGTGGTATTGACCAGCTATGGCGAGAAAACGCTGGAGATCGCTGTGGATGTCCTCAAGCAGCTGGAGCGGCTCAAGCTGCTGAGATATCAGTACGATCATACGGAAGTGAGCACCTTGAGCGGCAGGCTGACCATCACAGCCATCATCACCATCAGCCTAGAATTGATGCAGCGGGTGATCCCGGCCTTTTCAAGCGCCTATCCCGAAGTGGAGCTGGTCATCATCGAGCGCAACAGCCTGCCGGCGCTGGAGGATGTCCGGCAGGGACGCAGCGATATGGGCTTTTTGTCCTTGAAGCCTGGCGAGCTCACCGAGGAATATGAAGCAGTGCCGCTGTGGACGGAAAAGCTCTATGCACTGGTCAACTCCCAGTCTGATCTGGCGCGCAAGACGTCGGTCTCTTTGAAACAGATCAGCCGCTGTCCGTTGGCGATCATGGCGTTCGATCAAAACGATCATTCTGTCTATGAAGAACTATTTGCCAAAGCCAAGCTCCAGCCCAAGATCGTGATGCGCTCCAGCAATTTTGAATTGACCCAGCGTCATATCCTGCAAAATAATTCGGTCGGACTGGCTTTCATCGCCTCGGTCAAAGATCCGCACCGTACTTTTTTGGAGGGAATATCCGTGGTGCCGATCGCCGATCAGGTACCGGCGCAGTTTTATATTTTTTACCGCAAAGACAATCCCAAGCGGGAGCTTATCGATGCTTTCATTCAGGCGCTGCAGGAGATCCACTGGTAGAGTTTCTGCAGAAAAAAGATAGAGCAGGAAGCCGCCTGCTGCTGAGACAAAAAAGGAGGATATACAATGATCATTGAACAGGCGCGGGAAACCGCAGCATATATCAAAAGCAAGACCACTCTTCGGCCGGAGGTCGCTATCGTTTTGGGATCAGGCTTAGGCAAACTGGCAGATGTCATCCAGGATGCCGTTTATTTGGATTATGCAGAGCTGCCGCATTTCGGACAAGTATCGGCCCCAGGACACCAGGGACGGCTGGTGCTGGGCCATTTAGGCGGCAAAGCGGTCATGTGCATGCAGGGACGGCTGCACTGCTACGAAGGCCATCCGCTGGAGGCAGTGACCTATCCTGTGCGGGTAATGGCAGCCTTCGGCATCAAGACACTGATCTTGTCCAATGCGGCTGGCGGCATCAACACCACTTTCGAGGTGGGCGATCTGATGCTGGTGACCGATCATATCAATTTCATGGGGCGCAATCCCCTCATGGGCCCCAATGAAGCAGAGTTTGGCCCGCGTTTTCCCGATATGACCTTTGCCTACGATCGGACGCTGGCTCAGCTGGCTCGTGAAACAGCAGCAGAGCTGGGGATGACGCTGCGGGAGGGCGTGTATATCGCCTGCACCGGGCCCAGCTACGAAACACCGGCGGAGATCCGAATGTTCCGCACCATGGGCGCAGACGCAGTAGGCATGTCTACTGTACCGGAAGTCATCGTCGCCAATCACTGCGGGCTGCGTGTCTTGGCCATGAGCTGCATTTCCAATATGGCCGCAGGGATCTTGGAGCAGCGGCTGACGGAGGAGGAAGTGCTGGCAGCCGGCGAGCGCGTCAGTGCCCAATTCGGCCAATTGGTCAGCACTATCGTACAAAAATTGTAAGGAGGGAGCAAAGTGGAGCAGGAAAATATCATGACGTATGCCACCGTGACCTTGGATGAAACGGACCAGACGCTGGTGATCATCGACCAGACCCAGCTGCCGGCCAAACGGGTCATGCTGCGCCTTAGTCAGCCGGAGGATATCTGGCAGGCTATCCATACCTTGCAGGTGCGGGGCGCGCCCGCAATTGGAGTCGCGGCAGCCATTGGTTTGTATGCAGCTGCCTATCGGCTGACCATGACAGATAGAGCAGCGTTTTGCGAGAAGGTGCGGGAAATCAAAGCGTATCTGGCAACTGCCCGGCCGACAGCGGTCAATCTTTTTTGGGCGCTGGCACGCATGGAGCGCGTCTTAGAGCAGGCCGGTGAGGAAACGGTCGATATGCTCAAAAAACGGCTGCATGATGAAGCTGTGGCGATCAAGGAAGAGGATACTTGGGTCTGCCGCCAGATCGGCGAATATGGTCTGACGCTGATCAAAGACGGCGACGGTATCCTGACCCACTGCAATGCCGGACAGCTGGCGACATCCAAATACGGCACAGCCTTAGCGCCTATCCATCTGGGACGGGAGCGGGGCATGGATTTCAAAGTCTACACCGATGAGACCCGGCCGCTTCTGCAAGGCGTGCGGTTATCCGCCTACGAGATGCAGAGTGCGGGCGTGGACACTACCGTCATCTGCGACAACATGGCCTCTGTGGTCATGAAAAACGGCTGGGTGCAGGCCATCTTTGTCGGCTGCGACCGTGTGGCGGCCAATGGCGATGTGGCCAATAAGATCGGGACCAATACGGTGGCCATCTTGGCGCAGTATTACCACATCCCGTTTTATGTCTGCACACCGACAGCCACCATCGACTGGGCCTGTGCCAGCGGGGATGATATCGTCATCGAAGAGCGCAAGCCGGAGGAAGTCACCGAGATGTGGTACAAAGAGCGCATGGCGCCAGAGGGCGTGCATGTCTTCAATCCTGCCTTCGATGTGACGGATAATGCCCTGGTCACCGCGATCATCACCGAGTATGGCATCATCCGTGCGCCCTACGCGGAGAATCTGGCCAAGCTCAAGGCGCAGCTGGCGGCAAAGGAGGCGGCGCGATGAAGGAGACTGATCGTGCTGCCTGCGAACTCATCCTGACCATCGGCAAGCGCATGTATGCGAAGAATATGGTCGTCTCCAATGACGGTAATATCAGCTGCCGAGTGGCAGACGGCATCTGGGCTACGCCGACAGGCGTCTGCAAAGGCGATATGACGCTGGAGATGCTGGTCAAGGTGGACGGTGACGGACACATTTTAGAAGGCACTCACAAGCCCTCCTCGGAACTCAAGATGCATCTGCGCGTGTACCAAGAAAATTCCGATGTGCAGGCCGTGGTGCACGCCCATCCGCCTATGGCCACGTCCTTCGCTGTAGCGGGGATCGCGCTGGATACGCCTATCCTGCCGGAGGCCATCGTCAATTTGGGCGTGGTGCCGGTAGCGCCTTATGCTGTGCCAGGCACGCAGGCTGTACCCGATTCCATCGCGCCCTACTGCCGCACGCACAATGCAGTGCTGTTGGCCAACCACGGCGCGCTGACGTGGGGCAAGGATCTCTGGCAGGCGTATTTCCGCATGGAATCGCTGGAGTATTATGCCCAGCTGACGCTCAATACCACCTATCTATTGAAGCAAGCCCGTTATCTCACCGAAGCAGAGGTGCAGGCCTCCCTGGACACGCGGGCGCGGCTGGGTATCACCACCGGCGGTGTGCCGCGCACCAGCAAGGAGGAATGATATGAAGAAAGTGATCGGTTTCCATAATCCTGACGAACCTTATGGCTATTTGAGCAACTGGTATCTGTCGGATTTCACAGTAGACGGACAGCGTTTCTCCTCTATGGAACAGTACATGATGACCCAAAAAGCGCAGCTGTTTGGCGACAGTAAAACCGCGGCCCAAATTTTGGCCACAGATAATGTGGGCAAGATCAAGGCTCTAGGGCGAGCAGTCCAGCCGTATGATGATCTCGTGTGGAACGGTCTCAGGCAGCTTATCGTCTACGACGGCTTGCTGGCGAAATTTGCCCAGAACGAAGAACTGAAGGAGAAGCTGCTCGCCACAGGCGACGCCCTATTGGCCGAATGCGCCGTGCAGGATAAGATCTGGGGCATCGGCTTATCCATGAAGGATGACCGGCGTTTTGATCCCAAACAGTGGCAAGGGCAAAATCTGCTGGGCTTTGCCTTGATGCGGGTCAGGGAAAAACTGAGCCTGTAGCCGACTCTCCATAAGTCACAAAAAAATCAGCCATCGATCGATGGCTGATTTCAGATTGTAGACAAAAGGGGAAATGGAGCATGCTCCATTTCCCCTTTTCATGTACTTTATCAGCATTTTTGCCAGCCAGACGCTTAAGCAAGCTTTTCCTCCCTTCAATAGCTTGTTCTTTTCTTTCCATTTCGCCAGCTTCTTTAAATTCATGCATGCGTAAATAAGCGTCACCTCTGCCTTCACTCTCGCCAGGCTTCGCTTTAATGTATAGCGCATCCCATGTCTTTCTTTGGCATCTGCAAATACTCTTTCTATTGTTTCTTTTCTCTCTTGGTATAGTTCTTTATACTTTAACGTGTGGCGGTATTCTTCCGCCATCTCCATATACGTCTCC
>CABVBB010000135.1 GCA_902496505.1 uncultured Peptococcaceae bacterium | reverse complement strand
GACGATCGGCGACTTTGACCATCTTGTCACCGATGCTGGGGATCTTCTTCAAAAGGAGCTCGATGTCCTCTTTGCTCTGCACATACTTGGGATCAGTGCGCGCACGGTTGAGATACTCCGCCAGTCCGCCCACATTAGGTGCGATGGACATCTCGTTGTCATTGAGGATGATGGTCATCTTGCTCTTCATCTGCCCCAGAGAATTGAGCGCCTCATAGGCCATACCGCCGGTCATAGCGCCGTCGCCAATGACAGCTACGACCTCATGATCCTCGCCCCGTCTGTCCCTGGCTAACGCAAAGCCCACCGCTGCTGAGATAGAGGTGCTGCTGTGGCCTGTGCCAAAGGCATCATAGGGACTTTCACTGCGCTTAGGAAAGCCCGACAGTCCGCCATAGGTGCGCACAGTATCGATAGCGTCTGCCCGTCCGGTCAGGATCTTGTGCACATAAGCCTGATGGCCCACATCCCAGACGATCTTGTCCTTGGGGGCATCATATACATAGTGTAAGGCCAGCGTCAATTCCACAACGCCCAGATTGGGCGCCAAATGACCGCCGTTTTTGGCGGTCACCTGCACCAGACGCTGTCTGATTTCGTGCGCTAATATTTTGAGCGTTGCCATGTCCATTTGCTTGATATCCTCCGGAGAGGTAATTTGATCGATCAGCTTCACTTTGCTTCCTCCTTTGCTGCCATCTTACAGGTACCATCCTACCAGTACGCCCAGGATCGCTCCAGCCGCTACTTCTATAGGCGTATGACCCAAGAGTTCCTTGAGCTTTTCGCCGTCAATATGCTTGTCCCGATAAAAATCTTCCGCGATGCGATTGAGCAGTTCTGCCTGCTGACCAGCTGCCCGACGGACATTAGCAGCATCATACATGACGATGACCGCCAGCGCCACCGCAATAGCAAAAAATGTCGAGCCAAAGCCCTCCAGCCGTCCTACTGCGGTCGCCATCGCCACCACCAGTGCGGAATGAGAACTGGGCATACCGCCGGAGCCAAACATCCGGCTCAGATCCCAGCGCCGCTCCTTTAGTAGGACCAGCACGACCTTGATGACCTGAGCGATCAGCCAGGCCATGAAGGAGGCCACGA
Organism: uncultured Peptococcaceae bacterium; assembly: GCA_902496505.1. Lineage (GTDB taxonomy): Bacteria > Bacillota > Peptococcia > Peptococcales > Peptococcaceae > CABVBB01. Next base: position 5,127 of record CABVBB010000135.1, on the reverse strand, counting down.
TAATTTCATTATGAATGATGTCCAGCAGTATATCCATGCTAATCCCCCACGTCTTCAGGCTTCCCGCCCGATCAAAGATTGCGCCATAGCGCTGAGCTTGGCCGTATCGCCCGGCAGCTCGTCCAGCGCTTTTACTGCGGCATCCACTGCCTGCTTCGCCATCTGACGCGACTGTTCCAGGCCAAAAAGCGCCGGGAACGTGGCTTTATTGTTCTTGATATCACTGCCCACCGGTTTGCCGATCTTGGCGGCATCTCCTGTGATGTCCAAAATATCATCGGTGATCTGATAGGCCAGTCCTAAATAACGGCCATATGCTTCCAGCTGCGCCAATTGTGCGCTGTCCGCACCGGCAAAGATCCCGCCCAATTTGACGGAGGCGATGATCAGCGCTGCTGTTTTATGATGATGGATATATTCCAGTAATTCTTGTGTCGGCTGCTTGCCTTCGGAAATGATGTCTGCCACTTGACCGCCTACCATCCCCAGCGTCCCTGAGGCATAGGCCAATTCCTTGACTGCCAGTACAGCCTTGTGCGGCGCATCCTGATGCAGCCCGCAGTCTGCCAGCACCTCGAATGCCTGCGTGAGCAGAGCATCTCCTGCCAAGATAGCGATCCCCTCGCCGAACACCTTGTGGTTCGTGAGCTTGCCGCGGCGGTAATCGTCATCATCCATTCCCGGCAGATCGTCGTGGATCAGGGAATAGGTGTGCACCATCTCCAGCGCACAGGCCGCATCCAAGGCCATATCCAGCGCACCGCCCACTGCCTCGCAGGCACACAGGCACAGCACCGGCCGAAACCGCTTGCCCCCTGCGAAGAGACTGTACGCCATGGCCTCATGGATCACTTCCGGATAAACCGATTCGTCCGGCAGCAGCTGCCGCAGACGGTCATCGACCAATTGTTTATACTCCTGCTTGAAAGATTGCCCCATGTTCAGGTTCCTCCCTTAACTTGCCTTTTGCTCCTTGATCGCAGCTCGCTTTGGTCCTGCAGCCGTCTGATCCATTTCCCGGCTGCTAAGCCTGGTCAGCCAGATCGGTGAATTCACCGTTCATCAGGATCTTGATCTCGCCCTCGGCTTTGTCCAGCTGAGCGCGGCAGGCTTGTACCATCGACAGACCTTCTTTGAAAAGGGTGATGCTTTCATCCAAGCCCACTTCGCCCCTATCCAGGGTCTGTACGATCGTCTCTAATTTATTCATCGCTTCTTCGTAGCTTATCGCTTTATCTTCCATGGTCATTCCACCTCTTTATCTTCTACCACACAGTGCAGTCTGCCCTGCTCGAGGGTCACGATTACCGTCTCTCCTGCCTCAGCCTCTTCTGCTCGGCGCAGGACTTTACCACTGCTGTCCGCACAGACAGCATAGCCGCGGGAGAGGACCTTGAGCGGGCTAAGCGCTTCCAATCGACCAGCGGCTAAGGCCAGCTGATTTTCGCGGTCGCGGAGCAGACGCTCCATCAACTCACTTAAAGCATCATTTTGCTTATCCACCAGAAGCCGCCAATTATCCAAAAACCGCGCCGGTTCAGCCAAGAGCGGATGCTGGGCTAAGAGCGCCAGCCGCTGCTTTTTGCGCTCCAAGAGCTGCTCATAGCGGCGGCAGAGCAAAAGCCGCTGCTGCTCCAAACGTGCCTCTAACTGCCGCCATTCCGGCGCAGCCAATTCAGCTGCCATGGACGGCGTCGCCGCCCTCCGGTCAGCGGCAAAATCCGCCAGTGTGAAATCTGTCTCATGCCCGACCGCACTGATGATGGGCACCGGGCTGGCCGCGATCTTGCGCACGACGGCTTCCTCGTTGAAGCACCAGAGCTCTTCCAGCGAACCGCCGCCGCGGCCCACTAAGATCACTTCCACCGGCTGACAGTACATCTCATCCAGCGCTCGGCATATGGACGCTACGCCCTCCGGCCCCTGCACCACCGCTGGGATGATGCGGATAGCGATCTGGGGATTGCGCCGGTGGATGACCGAGACCATATCCCGAATAGCCGCCCCAGTAGGGGACGTGACGATGCCCACTGTCTGCGGCAGGCTGGGCAAAGGCCGCTTGCGGCTTTGGTCAAAGAGCCCCTCAGCCTCCAGCTTGCTTTTCAATTTTTCATACGCAATATGTAACGCGCCCGCCCCTGCGGCCAGCATGTCCTCCACATAGAGCTGATAGGCTCCGTCCCGTTCAAAGACCGACACATAGCCCATAGCGATGACCTCCATGCCATGCTCCGGCTCAAAACGCAGACGGCTGGCATTGGAGCGGAACATCACACATTTGATGGTCCCGGTCGCGTCCTTCAGCGAAAAATACAAATGTCCCGAGCTGTGCCGCTTGTAATTGGAGATCTCGCCCTTGACCCATAAAGAACGCAATAAAGAATCCCCTTGCAGGAGATTCTTTATATACATATTGACTTGGCTTACGGTCATCAGCTGCTCATTGCTCACCATCGATCACCTGCTTTTAGTTAAGCCTGTTTGGCTTTTAAGATTTTATCTAAGACACTGTTGATGAAACGCGGCGCCTTGTCGTCGCTGTAGAGCTTGGCCAGCTCGATGGCTTCATCGATCGCCACTTTGTCCGGCACCTCCGGGCAGTACAGCAGCTCATAGACGGCCAGTCTCAGGATATTGCGGTCGACGCTGGGCATACGCTCGATCTTCCAATTTTCCGTATGCGCCTGGATCATCTCATCGATCTCAGAGCGTTTTTCCAAGGTGCCTGCGGCCAGAGACCGGCAAAAATCCGCTGCCTCCTGGCCAAGCTCAGCCTCCTCCAATACCGATCCCAGCGCGAAATCCAAAGTGTTTTCATTGAGGTCCATCTGATAGATGACCTGAAAAGCTTTCTCTCTTGCCGTATGTCTCACCGTTATCTACTCCAATCATTATCATATCTGCTGTTCGGTCCTGCTCTCCGCTTCCAAAACGTCTTTGTCCTTTGTTCCAAAGGTCACGCCCTGCACATGGACATTGACCTCGCGGGTCTTGAGCCCTGTCATGGTCTCGATGGCCTGCTTCACCTTATTTTGAATATCATGGGCCAAGGCTGGGATCTTGACACCGAAGCGCACGACGAGATACAGATCGACTGCCACATCTTTGTCATTGACGTCCAGCTTGACGCCCTTGGTCATATTTTTTTTGCCCAGCATCTCTGTTATGCCTGAGGTCACACCGCCGGCCATACCGGCCACGCCTTCGACCTCCATAGCCGCCAAGCCCGCGATCGTCGCGATCACATCATCGGCGATCTTGATCACACCGTAATCTTCTTTTTTAGGGCTGTTTTCTTCCATGCCTTCCACCTCCTGGTGTTATTCATCAGACATATCACCAGTATACCAGTTTCGAAGTGAAAATCAAACTACTTTGGAATAATTATAATTTGTTCCAGCGAAAAATTTGTGCTGCTTTGCACCAGATCGCCGATTTTGTCATAATCCTCTGGCGCCAGCTCTGATGTGATGTACACCGTGGCTCGCTTATCATCCACCATGACCACGCTCTGTTCATAGCCTTTGGTTTTTAAAAGCGTCTCTGTTTCTAGTTCCACAGCTGACGTTTCAGCAAGCTTCAGCAATTTTTCTTCCGCCCGCGCTTTAGTCTGCTCGCTGACCTCACTATTGGCAACGATCGCTTCCAGCTGCTCCTTTTGCTGAGCGCGGTTTTGGCTGCGCTCCATGCGCAGAGCGATCACCTTTTGCGCTGGATCGTCTGCCGCCGGTGCTGCCGTCAGCGGCGTTTCTTCAGCCGCTGGCTCAGGCTCAGGCTCGCTCTTTTCTGTCTCGGCCAAAGGATCGGCCTGCGGCGCGATGACCTCTGCCTCTGGTCCTTTCGCATCAGCCTCTGCGCTGACTAGCTCTTCTGACACAGCCTGTGCCATGACCGCTGCTGTAGGCTCGCTGTCCTCGATGGTCTCGCGGCTCATACCTCCGCTCACGATACTAAAGATCACGATGGCCGCCGCTAACGCCAACAGCCACTTCACACTTTTTTTCCGCAACAAAATGATCATTATTTTTCCACCCTTTCCATCGGCAGCACTGTCACCTTATGCGCCGGAATATCTAAAAGCACCTGCACTGCGCCTGCGATCTGCTCCCGCACGGCCAGATCTCCTGCGCCCTCCGCTACGACGATGACGCCTACGGCCTGCGGCCGCGCCTCAGTGATGACCACTGGCTGACTGATGCCCGACGACTTGCTCTGCATAGCCAGCTTATCCTCCTGGCGGTTTTCCTCTGTCGTTCGGCTGCCGCCGCTTTGCAGACCTTCGCTGGTCTTGGTGGTGCTCACTTGATTTTCTGTAGCGTAAGCTGTCTGCGCAGTGGACTGGAGCGACACCTTGACCCGCACTCTTCCCACACCCTCCACGCACGACAGGACCTGTGTCAGATCATCTGCCAAGCGTTCTTCCTCCTGCGCCAGTGCCGATGTAGTGCCATCTCCACCTTTGGCCTCCCGCAAGTGTTCCTCTGTTGGCACCGCTTGACCGCGCGGCGTCTCCGGCGCCAGTACATTGCCCAAAATGATGGCGCCAGCGCCGATCATCGCCAAGACCAGCAGCGTCAGGATATATTTTTTCTGGCTGCCGCTGACATTCAGCCGCTGCCAAAATTCCTTGCCCTTATCCAGCTTCATGTCCGTCACCTCCCTCTGTCCAATGGATATCCAGCTGCTCCTTGGGCAGCCCATAATAATTGGCCAACAGCCCCGCGACCTTCTCTCCCAGCGCGGGCTGTTCTGTTTCCGTTTTGGCGGTCAGCCACAGCGTCACATGCTCCATCTCACCCAGCGCGCCTTCTGCCTGCATGGGCTCTACTGCCACCTGGACCTCACAGCTCTCGATCTCACTCACCAGACTCAAAAGCCCCTTGATCTGCTGCGCCAGCCGTGTTTCATACTGCGCGACGGTCTGCTCACTCAGATAATTTTCATACGTCTCACTCTGCGCCATGATGCTCTCCTGATACGTATTGCCCTCTCCCGGCAGCATCCAGCCCAAAAGCGCCTCCGAATGCAGGAGCCGCCCGATCGGCTCCAGCAGCGTGATGATGACGAAAAGCCCCATGACCAGACGCACAAAACCTTTGAGCTGACTGGCCGGCAGCAAAAGGTCAG
>CABVBB010000134.1 GCA_902496505.1 uncultured Peptococcaceae bacterium | reverse complement strand
CTGCGGCTCCTTATCATCACATCTACAGTCTTAATCTGCCCATTAGTATACCATAACCATAATCAGAAAAACAACCCCTGAATAAGGATTTCTTTGTCGATTTGCCAGGTTCTAGCGTCCTCTGCGCTGCCTGTCCAATTCATAAAGCAATATCCCGCAGGCAATGGCCACATTGAGTGATTCCGCTCCGCCATAAAGCGGGATCTTCACATAATGATCGCCCTCACGGATGAGCTGCGGGCCATTCGCTTCATTGCTGACCACCAGCGCCGTCCGCAGAGGATAGGCAAGCTGATCATAATATCGTTCACCGCGGATGTCAGCGATGACCGTCGCAAAACCCGCCTGCTTCAGCTGAGTGAGAAGCGCTGTATGCTCTTCGACCACGAATATCGGCAGGGCAAAGATCGCGCCCATAGTCGCCCGCAATACCTTGTCATTATAGAGATCCACGGTACCCTTAAGGCAATAGATCGCTTCTGTGCCGCTGGCTAAAGCGGTGCGAATGATGGTGCCCAGATTGCCCGGATCCTGTACGCCATCCACGATAAGCACCGTATGCAATTCTTCCAGCTTGATCTGCTGCCAGTCCGGCTTGTAAACGATAGCTGCCACACCCTGCGGCGTGATGGTATTCAGCGCTTTTTCCAAAAGCCCCTTCTTGACCACCAAAAGCAGCCCTTCATAGCCCGCAAGGCTTGCCTTCACCGTCTCCAAAGCATCCTCAGCTGCCAAGATCGCCTCGATGCGGGCATTTTTTTGCAGCGCCTCTTCTAAAAAGCGCAGCCCCTCCACTAAAAACTGTCCATACTGCTGACGATATTTTTTCTGCTGCAAGGCTTTGACCTTTTTCAGCCATTTATTCTGCTCTGATTCGATATAGTGTTCCATAGCGCTTACCTACCCTATCATGATTTGTCCTTCAGGATACTGCAATTTGCTCTTCTTGCTCTTGACCGTCAAGGCCAGCATGATCGTCAGCGGCCCGATCCGTCCTAGGAACATCGTCAGCATCAAAATAAATTTGCCGATGATGCTCAGCTGAGTTGTCGCACCAATACTGGCGCCTGTCGTGCTGAAGGCCGAGATGACTTCAAATGCCAGCTGCAGAAGAGAGGTGTTTTCCACCAGTGACAAACTGATCAAGGATGTCAGGATCAGCATCATGCTCACCACGATCACCGCCAGCGATTTCAATATAGTCGGCACAGAGATGCGTCTGCCCAAAACGACCAATTCTTCACGGCCGCGAACGACCGCATAGACCGCCAGCAGCACGATACCAAAAGTTGTCGTCTTGATACCGCCGGAAGTCGAGCCTGGTGAACCGCCGACAAACATCAAAAACATCATGATCAATATCGACGAGTCCTGCATGTTGCCTAAAACGATGGTGCTGAAACCGGCCGTTCTGCTGGTCACGCTTTGGAACATCGCCGCCAGCAGTTTTTCGTCCAGCGGCAGCGGTCCCAAGGTCGCTGGGTTGTTGAATTCAATGACCAGATAAGCGATCGTCCCGACCCCCAAAAGCAGCGCCGTGATGATCAAGACGACCTTCGTATGCAGACTGAAGCGGACGAATTCAAAAGGCTCTTCCTTACGCCGCCACTGCGTGATCAGCTCCAAGATCACGACAAATCCCATACCACCGATGATGATCAAAAACATAAAGACCGCATTGACATACCAGTCGCCCACAAAGCTCTCTAAGCTATTGCCGAAAAGGTCAAAACCTGCATTATTAAACGCTGAAACAGCGTGAAAAATACTGTACCACAGTCCTCGCGTCAATCCAAAGAGCGGCACGAAACGCAAAGCCAAGAGCACTGCACCGATCCCCTCGATCAAAAATGTATAGCGCACCACCGTCAGCGTCAGGGAAAAAATATCATAGTACGTATTGTGATTAAGCGACTCTTTCATGATATTGCGGTAGCTGAACCCCATGCGGATGCCCAGCGCCGCAAATACAGATGTAGCCAGCGTCATGAAGCCCACACCGCCGGTCTGGATCAAGCCCAAAAGCACCAGTTGTCCCCAAAAAGTCAGCTCCGTGCTGACGTCGATAACCGATAATCCGATGATGCAGCTGCCGGATACTGCCATAAAAGCTGCATCCGAAAAACCCAAGCCTTGACCGTCAGTTGTCATGCAGGGCAAAGAAAGCAGCAGAATGCCAATGATCGCTACACACAAAAAGCTCACGACAATGATCACGCCCGGATTCTTTTTCTTTCCCATTACTCTGCCTTCTTTCCTTCTTGACATCAGCCGTTTTTTAGTCATGCATCGCATCTCATGATACCTGCTTCTTGCGCAGATTGCAAGTCCACAAAAAAATATCCCTGACATTTTCTGATGAAAACGTCAGGGAATTCTCGTCAAATCGCTTACTGAGCAACGTTGACGGTATGATTTTTTTTAGCCAGCTCGCACAGATCAGTGAAAGCTTTGGCATCGGTCACAGCCAGATCAGCTAAGATCTTGCGGTTGACTTCAACACCAGCATTTTTCAAGCCGTTGATGAATTTGCTGTAGCTCAAGCCATTCATTCTGCAGGCAGCATTGATTCTAGCGATCCACAGTTTGCGGAAATCACGTTTACGCTGTTTTCTGTGTGCATAGGAATACATCAGAGAACGCATAACAGCCTGGTTTGCTACACGATAGATTTTGGAACGGTTACCATAGTAACCTTTCGCCTGTCTTAAGATCTTTTTATGTCTGCGGTGAGTAGTTACACCACGTTTTACTCTTGCCATCTCGGTTAATACCCTCCTTCGAGTTGAAATCTATTATTTGTAAGGAATCAAGCGCACGACTCTTTTTGCGTCACCTTTGAACATAATTGCGGATTTGCGCAGATTACGTTTTCTCTTAGGGGATTTCTTTTCCAAGATGTGGCTTGTGAATGCGTGGTTTCTTTTTACTTTGCCGGAACCTGTCTTTCCAAATCTTTTAGCGGCTCCTCTATGAGTTTTCATTTTTGGCATGGAATTTTCCTCCTCTCACTTGATAATTATTCCGGTTTGATCGGACTTAAGATCATGATCATATTGCGGCCTTCGACTTTGGCTTCTTTCTCCACCTTAGCGAAGTCCTTGACATCTTGAGCCAAACGGTCGCACAAGCTCTTGCCCAGCTCGGGATGAGTGATCTCACGACCTCTGAACATGATCGTTACCTTCACTTTATCGCCAGCCTGCAAAAACTTGACAGCATTTTTGGCCTTCGTTTGAAAATCATTCTCTTCAATATTAGGACGAAGTTTGACTTCCTTAATATTGATGACCTTTTGATTTTTCTTCGCTTCCCGTTCCTTTTTGCTCTGCTCATATTTGAACTTGCCGTAGTTCATGATCCGGCAGACTGGTGGTACAGCATTGGGCGCCACCTCGACCAGATCCAGATTCTTTTCAGCTGCGATCTTCATGGCTTCGCGGGGAGGCATGACCCCCAACTGTTCTCCGGCGTCATCGACCAGACGTACTTCCTTGCAGCGGATCTCTTCGTTGATTCTTAACTCTTTGCTAATGACAGTCACCTCCAGAAAATAAAGAAGCGGATGAGAAATCTCATCCGCCTGATCTATATCAAGACATAATCATACTCTGATCATCATGACCTTATCGACTCCAGCGCCATAAGGTGAGAAACGGATGGTTTCTGCTTAATTCATCTCTATGCAATTTTTACCGACCTACGTATATTATCATATTGTTTGGTCTCTGTCAACAACTTTTTTACTGTTTGTTTTTGATCTCTTCCAGAACTTTATTGATAAACTCAGCGGTAGCCATAGCGCCTAGATCACCTTGCGCCCGATCACGAACGCCGACAGTGGCGCTCTCAGCTTCCTTCTCACCGACAATGAGCATATAAGGCACTTTTTGCAGCTGGGCTTCGCGGATCTTGTAACCGACCTTTTCATTGCGGTCGTCAACTGCTACGCGGATGCCAGCTTCCAAAAGCTCCGCTTCTACCGCATGCGCATAATCAGAGAATTTGCTGGTCACAGGAATGACAGCGACCTGCTGTGGTGCCAGCCAGATAGGGAATGCGCCTGCATAATGCTCGGTCAGGATGCCGATAAAGCGCTCTACACTGCCGAAAACTGTACGATGGACCATAACTGGACGGTGTTTTTCATTATCCTCGCCGATATAGCTCATGTCAAAGCGTTCCGGCATTTGGAAGTCCAGCTGAATGGTGCCGCACTGCCAAGTACGATCCAAAGAATCTCTCAGATGGAAGTCGATCTTCGGGCCATAGAAAGCACCGTCGCCTTCATTGATGATATAATCCATGCCCATTTCCTTCAGTGCTTCTTCCAAAGCGTTGGTCGCTTTTTCCCACAGTTCATCAGAACCAATGGAATTTTCCGGACGGGTGGAAAGCTCTACATGATATTCAAAACCAAAGACCTTATAAACGCTGTCGATCAAGCGGATAACACCTTCGACCTCTTCGGTGATCTGCTCTGGCAGCATGAAGATATGGGCATCATCCTGTGTGAAAGCCCGTACACGCATCAAGCCATGCAAAGCACCAGAAAGCTCATGGCGATGTACCAAGCCCAGCTCGCTCCAACGCAGCGGCAGATCACGATAGCTGTGCATCTGGCTGTTGTAAAGCAGTATGCCGCCCGGGCAGTTCATCGGTTTGATCGCGAACGGCAGCTCATCGATCTCGGTGAAATACATATTGTCCTGATAATGATCCCAATGACCAGAGCGTTCCCACAAAGTACGATTCATGATCATCGGCGTCTTGATCTCATCATAGCCAGCCTTGCGGTGGATCTCCCGCCAGTAATTTTCCAGCTCATTGCGTAAGATCATGCCTTTTGGATAAAATAACGGAAAGCCTGGTGCTTCATCCACAAAGGTAAAGAGCTGCAGCTCCTGACCTAATTTGCGATGATCGCGGCGTTTGGCTTCTTCCAGCTTGAACAGATGGTCTTCCAGCTCGGTTTTCTTCGGAAAGGCTGTCCCATAGATACGCTGCAGCATTTTATTCTTCTCACTGCCGCGCCAGTAAGCGCCTGCCAAGCTCAAAAGTTTTGGAGCCTTGACCATGCCAGTGCTGACGATATGAGGACCAGCACAGAGATCGGTGAAGTCACCCTGCTCATATAAACTGATGACGGCATCCTCCGGCAGATCCTGGATCAGCTCGACCTTGTACGGCTCACCCTTGGCTTCAAAATAAGCGATAGCCTCTTCACGCGGCAGTTCCTTGCGCACATAGGTCAGATCTTCTTTGACGATCTTCATCATCTCTTCCTCGATCTTGACCAGATCATCGGGCGTAAATTTGTGTTCAGAATCGAAATCATAGTAGAAGCCATCTTTGATCGCTGGCCCAATGCCTAATTTGGTGTCTGGGAAAAGCCGTTTGACTGCCTGCGCCAAAATGTGTGAAGTGCTGTGGCGGAAGGCATCTTTGCCCTCCTGATCGTCAAAAGTATAGATCGCCACACTGCTGTCGGCGGTGATCTCCTCATTCATGCTGGCCTTATGACCATTGACCGAAGCCACGATCGCCTTTTTAGCCAAACCATTGCTGATATTTTTAGCCACCATCATTGGGGTGACCACTGCTTCCTCGAATTGACGAACGGAACCATCTGGCAACGTAATATTGATCATCTTTTTTTCCTCCTCATAATTGATCTTTCTGGATAAATAAAAAAGACCCCCGTCCCTATGGAACGAGAATCTATTATTCCCGTGTTTTCACCCAAGTTGACCGCTTAAAAAGCCGTCCACTCTACTATCCTTTAACGCGGATAATGCGGCCATGGTTCGCCATGACATCTCCGAGGCGGTATCTCGATAAACTGGGACAAAACGCTTTCAGCCGCGGCGTTTCTCTCTAAAGTCCAGCCCTTACCCAAACTTGTCCTCATCACTGTTTTTTCTTATGCACTCTCTATTATAGAAGTTTCGCCCAAAAAGTCAAGTCAGAGGCGTCCAAAAATTTTTCTTTCGGCATAATTCGCAGCCGCTGCACCAATGGATACGGTCGTCGAAAACCAAAGCCACCATACTGAGTGCTTCTCTGGCGCCATCGCCATGGATGATCAGCTTGGCTGGCACCACCGTTATCAAGATACTCAGCAATAGATCCTCCCCGCTGATATCCTCAGGATCTTCCATATGCTCCAAAAGCAGCGACGTCTCATAAATTTTTTTGAGATCGCAGCCTTTTTCATCCCGTACCTCAAAATCTCCCGCCTGCCACAAGACATCGGCCTGCGCTACCACTGGCTCCTGCATCCTTACGAAACTTTCC
>CABVBB010000133.1 GCA_902496505.1 uncultured Peptococcaceae bacterium | reverse complement strand
TTTGATAGTCACATTAAGGAAGCTAGACTACATACTCTCAGATAGACTGTCTCATCTTTGAGAAAACGCCTTCTAAATAGAAGTTCTAACTGTTACTAACAAAATATTTGCTTCTCTACTTATACTGTCCACTTTATATTGATTAATATTATACCACATTGATATAATTTAACCAATTAAAATTTCGAAAAAAGAACACCAAAAAGCTGCCCTTCCTAATCACAAACAATTAAGGACAGCTTTTGGCTCTACGATTTATTCTTTTTCCTGCTGTTGTGCTTTGGCCCACGCTTCAGCGAAGGCATTGTTGGCGAGAGATTCCTCTTGCTGCAGCTTTTTCAGGTAGGCTTGGGTCTCCCGCTTGTTCATGTTCTGCTTTTTATCCTTAAGCTGCTGATTGAAGCGGTCGTATTTTTCGCGGAAGCCGCATTTGCAGACATAGAGGCGTTTGTCGCCGCTTCCGACGATCTCCAGTTTTTTGTGGCAGTTAGGGCAGCGCGCGTTGCTCTGCATAGAAACGTTCTCCCGGTAGCCGCATTCCCGGTCTTGGCAGACGAGCATCTTGCCTTTTTTGCCGTTCACTTCCAGCAAAAATTTATCGCAGACTGGGCAGCGCTTGCGGGTCATATTGTCGTGGGTGTATTTGGCGTCACTGGCAACGACCTGGCCGACCAAGGAGGCGGCGTATTGGCGCATCTCTTGGGTGAAATCTTTGCTGGGCGCTTTGCCTTTGGCAATGGCGGTCAGCCGCTGTTCCCATTGACCAGTGAGCTCAGGGGATTTGAGTCCCTCGGGCACCAAGTCGATGAGCTGCATACCTTTGCTGGTGGGCACGATCTCCTTGCCGCGCCGCTCGACGTAAAAGGCGGAGAACAGTTTTTCGATGATGTCCGCTCGTGTGGCTGGCGTGCCGATGCCATTGGCATTATCCAGCGCCTCACGCACCGCGTCGTCGGTCACGAATTTACCAGGATGCTCCATGGCAGACAAAAGCGTGGCTTCGGTATAACGGGCAGGCGGCTTGGTCTTGCCGCTGCCTTTGCGGCATTTGGTGATCTTGAAGCTGTCGCCCTTTTTCACCTCAGGCAGCAGCTGTTCCTTTTCTTCCACTTCCTCCTCTTCATCCAGATCGATGCCGTCATAGACAGCCTTCCAGCCTTTGTCCTTGACGATCTTGCCCCGTGCGCCCAAGGTCTCATTGCCGACCTTGGCGGTGATGGTGGTCTGTTCGTAGGTGAAAGGCTCGGCAAAGACAGCCAGAAAACGCTTGACCACCAGATCGTACACCCGACGTTCTTCGTAGGACAGGCCGCTCAAATTCACCCGCTGCTCTGTCGGAATGATCGCGTGGTGATCAGAGACCTTGCTGTCATCCACGATGCGTTTGTTGGTCTTCACGCCGTTTTTCAAGATCGCAGCGGCAAAGGGGCGATAATCGCCGATGCTGATGGCTTTCAGCCGTTCCGGCAGCGTAGGTACGATATCCGCGCTGAGGTAGCGGGAATCGGTCCGCGGGTAAGTGAGCAGTTTGTGCTCTTCGTAAAGCTTCTGCATGATGTTGAGCGTCTGCTTGGCTGAGAAACCGAAGCGCTTATTGGCATCGCGCTGCAATTCCGTCAGGTCATAGAGTAAGGGCGGCGCTTCGCGCTTGAGATCCTTCTTCACCTCAGTGACCGTAGCAGCCTTGCCGCTTATCTCCCGCACCAAACGGTCAGCCTGCTCGCCGTCGAACAATCGGGTCTGCCCCTGTCCGTCCCGCCACAGCAGCTGAAAGCCCGCTGTCTCCGCAGTGATGGTGTAATATTCCTTGGGGACGAATTTCTTGATCTCCTTTTCACGCTGCACGATCATGGCCAGCGTCGGTGTCTGCACCCGTCCGGCGGAAAGCTGCGCATTATATTTGCAGGTCAGAGCGCGGGTGACATTGAGTCCTACCACCCAGTCAGCCTCAGCCCGGCAGACCGCCGCTTGGTACAGCCGCTCGTACTCCTTGGCCGGATGCAGATGAGCAAAGCCTTCTTTGATCGCCTTGTCCGTCTGCGAAGAGATCCACAGCCGCTTGATAGGCTTATGAAAACCAGCCTTCTCAATGATCCAGCGCGCCACCAATTCCCCTTCACGACCCGCATCGGTGGCAATGACCAATTCATCGATGTCCTTACGCTTGAGCAGATCTTTGACCACTTTATACTGTTTGGACGTCTCTTTGATGACCACCAATTCCATTTTGTCCGGCAGCATAGGCAGCGTGGAGAGATCCCATTTCTTATACTGCTCGCCATAATGCTCCGGATCGGCCAAAGTCACCAAATGCCCCAAGGCCCAGGTCACCACATATTGGCTGCCTTCAAAATAACCGTTCTGCTTGCCGCCTGCGCCCATGACGCGGGCGATCTCCCGTCCTACTGACGGTTTTTCCGCCAGGACTAATATTTTTCCCATCGTTATTTTCCTCCTATCGCCACTTTACGCCGTGGTATCTCCATGGCAATGGCTTCTTCCAACGCCTGCAGCGCGCGGCCTTCCTTCGGTGCCACAAACATGCAGGTCACGCCCGCATCTCCCGCGCGGCCCGTCCGGCCGATGCGATGGATGTAGGCCTCCGCTGTCTCCGGCAGATCGTAATTGTAGATATGCGTCACGCCGGAAATATCCAAGCCCCTGGCCGCCACATCCGTAGCCACCAGATACGGCAGATCGCCTTTGCGGAACGTCTTCATGATGCGCTCCCGCTTATTCTGAGGAATATCGCTGTGCAGCCGCTCGCAGTCATAGCCCCGCCGCTCCAGATAGTCCGATAATTCTTCCACCCGGCGCTTCGTTCGGCAAAAAATGATGGCCATGAACGGCCGATCTTCGTCCAGCACTGCGCACAAGGCGTCCCGCTTGAGCGGTTCCGGCGTTTCCACGACCCACTGGGCGATATTATCCAGCGTCACTGTCTCCTGCTTGAGCGTCACTTCCAGCGGATCACGCATATGACGATAGGCCAGCTTCTTCACCGCCTGATCCATGGTCGCTGAAAAACACAGCAGCTGCTTTTTCTTCGGCGCCTGCCGCAGGATCGCCTCCACCTCATTTTTGAAGCCCATGAGCAGCATTTCGTCTGCCTCGTCCAAGATCAGCGTCTTCACCCCGTCCAGCCGGAGACTTTCCCGTTCCAAATGATCCAAGAGCCGTCCTGGCGTCGCGATGACCACCTGCACGCCCCGCTTGAGCTTTTTCAGCTGACTGCTGATGTCGCGGCCGCCATAGACGGCCAATATGCCTAATCCTTTCACCTCAGCCAGCTTCTCCGCCTCTGCTGTGATCTGGATCGCCAATTCCCGCGTCGGTGCCACGATCAAACACTGCACCACCGGCTTAGCTGCATCCATCTTCGCCAGCACTGGCAGCAAAAAAGCCAGCGTCTTGCCGCTGCCCGTCTGCGCCTGAGCGATCACATCCCGCCCCTGGGCGATGGGCCCGATGCATTTTTCCTGTATCGGCGTCGGTACCACGATACCCGCCTTCTTCAGCACGTCACAAAAAGGAGCTTCTACTCCCAACTGTGCAAAATCCATTGTCTCTATCACTCCTTCACATAGAGCCATCATACCATATTATTCCGCAAAAATGAAGTTAACCCCGTATTTTCTCTAGTCAAGCTCTGTCAAACATGCTATAATATTTTGCGGATGACTGCAAAAATCTGTTCTCACGCTGTGATGCACGCCATAATATCCAAAAAGGCCTGTTACGGCCGCTTCATATCTATGTGTCTGTAGCTCAGTAGGATAGAGCGACCGCCTCCTAAGCGGTAGGCCGCAGGTTCGATTCCTGTCAGGCACACTTATACGCCACGCTAGAAGCAGCTAGCGCGGCTTTTTTTATTGCTTAATTATCCATAAGCCCTTCTTCCTGCCTAAAAGTCTCTGTTGAACTCCCAGCCAAATTCTGCGATAATCAAGATATTCGAGCAGGAGGTGACTTTATGCGGCTGGATCAGCTGAATTACGTTTATCAGATCGCCAAATATGGTTCCATCAATGAAACGGCCAAGCATTTGTATATTTCTCAGTCAACGATCAGTACAGCTGTTACCGCACTGGAAAATGAGCTGGGCGTTCAAATTTTTAACCGCAGTAAAAACGGTGTCCGCCTCACGGATGTTGGAGAAGCCATTGTTGCTAATATCGCTCAGATACTCGAAAATGTAGAGAATATCAACAGCATTTCCTTGAGCACGAATGGTCATCCCAAAGGTGTCTTGCGGTTAACGGCTTACAAAAGCTTTTTATGCGCCAAAAATTTGCAGCTCATTGAACAAATCAAAGCAGCCTATCCTGAGATCGCTGTGTATCTGGAAGAAAAACGCGTTCCGCATGTGGTGGAGGATGTGCAGAATGGCAAGATCAATTTTGGCATCGTTATCTGTGAGCGTAAAGAAGAAGATACGTTTCTGAAAACGCTCAGCGCCTCCAATATCGCCTATCGTTTTCTCTATGAAGATACTGTCACAGCCTTTTGCGGCGCCAAGCATCCTTTAGCCGGACAAACAGCCTCCTTTGCCGAGTTGAAGCAGTATCCTCTGATCAGTTTTTCCAATCTTTGCGTGCTGCCGGAACTAGCGGATTTCGCCAGGACGTATAATGTTGAAAGTGTGGATGCGATCAAAAAATTGTTGGCCAATAGTGAGACCAATATAACCTTCCTTTACCAATCGCATTTGGCAGATGATCTATATGTACAAACGAACCAGATCAAGCCCATCCGTATCAGTGATTTTGCCATTCCCAGCTCCGTGTGGGCTATTTATCTCAAAGGAACTGTTTTATCCTTTATAGAACGAGAGCTTTTAGACCGTTATCAGCAATAAAAAAGCAGCCTGTGGAGATAAGCCACAGGCTGCTTTTTTATTGCTGGACCTCTTCTTTTTCGACGCAGAAACCATCTGAGGCACCATAGCCCCATACGCCGGGCACGTGGGCTGTCCTGCTGAAAGCCTTACCTTTAGCGCCGGGCATCCTGAGCTCAGTCACATCCACCCGCTCGATCGCTACTTCTTCATCATGAGTGATCTGCGGCACATAGTCATACGGATAACGATAGGCCCGGTAGATCATATTCAACGGCATTTCTTTTCCCCAATAGGGGGACACATATTCCCAAACCACTTCATGCTCTGGCGTTACTTCGATCACCCGTCCGCCACTGCCTTCGGTGATCAGCGTATTGCCATTGGGCAGACGCTGAGCGCTGCTGATAAAGGGGCTGTAGAAATGGTGAGCTGTGAAGGGCATGGCGTGCCCCATCTCACTGGGGGTAAACTGCCAAACGATCTTCAGCTGCACGGGATCGATCTCCAGCACTCGGGAATAATCCCTTCGGATCGCCCGTTCACCTGTCTTGGTAAAGGTATCCGGCAAACCATAGCCGCCCCAGCCGCCGTTGTCAAACACTAGTATATGGCCTTCTCCCGGAAGGCCTCGGGGGATCATATGGGTATGGTGCGGCCCGATGATCTGCCCGATCCAGCGATAGGCTTTATCTGTATAATCCGGGCCCAGCTTCCAGACGACCTTGCCAGTCTTCTTAGAAATGATTGCCAAAATATTGGCCTGCCGGCTGTCCCAAATGATATTGTCCGGATGGAAGCGTTCATCGCCCGCATCATACCACTGGTTGGGGCCTAAGACACTCATGCAGTTGATGTGCATCCAATCAAACCCGCATTGATCCTTGGCTCGGCAGCGGGCAATGGCATTTTTGGCAATATCACTGAACTCATATTCGCTGAAATGCTCATGACAATTCCACCGCCAGACGATTTGACCTTGCCAATCGATCTCTATGATGCAGTCGTCGACCAGCGTTTCTAACGAAATGCGCTTGTCCACCACATTATGATGGCAGAGCAATAAGGTATTGCCGTCCGCTATTTTGGCATCGCAGCCCGGTACATAATAGCCGACCGGATTGCCCTCCCGCTGGTAATCATGGTGCTGTCTAGCCATCCACTGCGGCTTTTGCTCTGGATCCTTAATATACTCTAGGTGGTCAAATTTCCAAACAATGTTGCCGTCCCAGTCGACCTGCACAAGATCAGATTGATCTTGGTGACCATAAGGGATCGCCCGCTCGCCTAAAGAGCCTAAGACCTGACCGCCTGGCAATAGTTTATTAGGAAAGCCCTGCAGCTTCTCCCAAAAATTCACCACACCGCCATTCATATCCATGAGCACTGCTCCGTGCTCATTCGCTTGGAATAAGGTGTAACCATTGTAGCATTTCTGGGGATCATAGATCGTTACCCCTG
>CABVBB010000132.1 GCA_902496505.1 uncultured Peptococcaceae bacterium | reverse complement strand
CGCTCAAGTCAGCGCCACCATCGCCGCGGATCGGGCATTTTTAGCAGAGAAACAGTAACGATACCAAGCCGCAGCGAATTTTCGCCGCGGCTTTTTGCCTTGTAAGAGGGGGGATATATATGCACATGCAGAGCAAGCGATTCCTCATGGGGGGCGGCATCATTGTCCTGGCCTTTCTGCTGTATGCAGCCGGCGCGCATTTTTGGTGGGGCGGCTGGGCAGAGACCCAGGTCAAGATGCTCAATACAGTCGGCGAACCACTGGCCATAGGCGAGACTTGGCGCGAGGATGACCTCTTCAGCGTTGCCGTAGAGGATATAATGGAACTTTCGCCGTCAGCCCCGCTGCTGGACGAGCTGAGCGCGGATGAACTGCGCCCCTTTGAGGAGCAGGGCTGCCGCATGTTGTTGATGACCTATGCGGTCGAGCAGCTGGATTATCCCGGCAGCTTCGATGATGAAGGCCATTACAGTACGACGCTGCCCCTATCGCTTCAAGCCGCCGCGTACGATGAAGCGGGCCAATACCTCGGCCAGCTGGATACACTGCCTGTCCACGGCCGCGCGCCCGGCCTCAAGCAGCTGCTCTTCGCCCCGCCGCAGACCCGCCGCATCATCATCACCGCCGCCATTGCCCAAGCGCAGAAAGAAAACGAACCGCCCGCAAAACCTCGGCTGTTCGCTCCACACTATATGTATATTTATGAAAAAAATTATGTGTACGTGCTCCCCAAGGAGGCGTAAGGCAAAAGCTGCCGGACGATTTCGTCCGGCAGCTTTTTGGGTTGGAACAAAGAGGTCAGCCATCCAGAGAGATCTGGGCGAAGTAGCGGCGGACGAGGGTGAGAAAATCGTTTTCGTAAAATTTCCAGACGCGATCTTTAGGATAGATCATACCGACGTGCAGAGCATCGTTTTGCATGAGGGCTGCACCGAGCAAGGGTTTGAGTACTAAAAGCCCCTGCTGTACATAGAAGTCGCCGAGCATTTCCAGCAGGGAAACAATGGCATAACCTTGCTGCTTGAGGATCATTTTGCTGCGGCTGTCTCGATCAGGGCAATAGTGATAGGTGACATTATCCAATTCGGGGGAGAGGGCCGATTGGATCTTTTTGCTGAGAAACATGGGGTAGGGTTCGAGCTGTTCGGCAGTGACTGCCTCGGAGGCGGCCAGCGGCGAGTCAGCAGGCAGAACGGCGACCATGGGCGATTGGATGAGGTATTCGTAGGCCAGATTGTATTGAGCCAAGAGTTCAAGAAGGTTTTCGTGGACCTGATTGATGCTGGAAAGAAAGCCGATATCCGCTTGATTTTTGTGGACGCTGCGGATCATCTCAACGGAGTAATCTTCGGTGATGTCGATCACGACCAGCGGATAGGAATGTTGGAAGGCGGCGGTGATATCCAAAAGGATATTATTGCAGAGGATGCTGCCGGCAGAGATGGTCAAGATGCCGGAAACATCTTTGGATTTTTCGGCAGCCGCCAGGGCCTGCACTTGTTCCATTTCGGAAAGGATATTTTCAAAATGAGGCAGCATTTTGCGGCCGATGGCAGTAAGCTGGATGCCTTGATAACTGCGGTCAAAGAGCGTGACGCCCAGCTCTTTTTCCATAGCGGTCAAAGCGCGGCTGAGCGTAGGCTGATTGATATAGAGCGCTTCGGCAGCCTGAGACAGGGAACGGTATTTGCTCAGCGTATGGACATAAGACAACTGATCGATGCGCATGGCTATCGCCTCCAAGCAGAACAAGGGAGAGGGTATACGTTTAGGGTATAGCAGTATTGAATAAATAACATTTCACAGATAAAAAACTTTGTTTTATACTTATTATAACAAGAGAACCTAGAAGTGTAAAGAGAGGGCCCCTCTTTCCTTCCACCTGTAAGCGCAAAAAGGAGTGACATATAATGACCTATCCTGCATTGAGCAAAAAAGTATTGATCTTGGGTGTTGATGGTGTGGATCCTCGCTTGACACGCCAATATATTGATGAAGGGCGGATGCCTAATACAGCGGAGCTTTTGCGCAGAGGCGCAGCCCGAGAGGATCTGGTGATGCTGGGCGGGCAGCCGACTGTGACACCGCCGATGTGGACGACCATGGCCACAGGTGCTTATCCCTGCACTCACGGCATCACTTGTTTCAACCGCAAAGGAGCTGATCTGGATGAGACCAGCTACAATTTGGATTCTGCAAACTGTAAGGCAGAACCGTTGTGGAACGTGATGGCAGAGGCAGGCTACAAAACTTTAGTTTGGCATTGGCCAGGCAGTTCTTGGCCGCCAACCAGTGATGATCCTAATTTAATGGTCGTAGATGGGCTGACGCCGGCGGCGATCAACTCCTTTGCTTCCACTGGGGGTGAGTGCTTGGTCTTAGGCAGCCCGGAAAATAAAACCGTGGAATTTCGGGCTAAAGCAGCCTCGGATAGTGATGTGCCTTGTGTGATCACCGAAAAGGTCACTGACGGTGAAGCTTTTGACGGCGGTTCCAGTGTAGGCGGTTCAGTGAAGAAGATCATTACCAATATTTCTGAAGGTGAGCACGGCCTGAGTGCTATGCCTTTTGATCTGATCTTTACCCCCATCCTTGATGCGGATGAGAAGTGGGCGGCCGCGCCGCAAGGTGCTAAGGAGATCACCATCCTTTATTCTGATGGGCTGATCAGGCGTCCGGCGCTGCTTTTGCCAAATGAAGAGGGAATTTATGATCGTATAGCCATCTACAAGTCCAAGAAGGATGATGAACCCTTAGTGGTCGTTCCCAAAGGCGTCTATGTGGAAAATGTTATTGATGAAGCCTATTATCATGATCAGATCGTCATGGCCAATCGTAATATGCGCATCCTGGAACTAGGTGAGCATGGCGAAAATCTGCGTATGTGGATCTCTAACGGCGTGGTCTTGGGGGTAGATGACTTCTTTCATCCCAAATCGTTGTATCATGAGATCATCAATAATGTTGGTCCGATCCCGCCGTTTTCTATTTTGGGCGGCGGCGACAAGACATTGATCATGGATTGTATGTACGAGACGTGGGAGGCTACTGTGCGCTGGCAGACGAAGGCGCTCAATTATATGATCGAACAGGATAAGGCAGATATGATCTTTTCTCAGCTGCATAATGTGGATCTGCAGGGGCATATGATCGTCAAATTCCTCAAGGATCATGGCCATAATCTGCTCAGTGAAGCCGATTATGCGGAGATGATGGTCAAGATCTATGAGCAGACGGATCGGTATGTAGGTGGTTTCCTGCATTTGCTGGATGAAGACTGGACAGTCATTTTTCTTTCTGATCATGCGCAGGTCTGCTCGGAATACGAACCACTGGTCATCGGCGATCCTTCTGGCGTCTGCACCAGCGTAATGGAAGAGCTGGGTTTATTGAAGCTCAAGGTCGATGAGAATGGCAGCAAGCTGCATGAGATCGATTGGGAGCATACCTATGCGGTGCAGCAGCGTGCCAACCATATCTATTTGAATATCAAAGGTCGCGACGCCCATGGCATCATTGATCCGGCTGACCAGTATGAATGGGAGGAGGAGATCATGACTCGGCTGTATGGCTACAAGCATCCTGTGAGCGGCAAGCGGGTCATTGCGCTGGCACTGCGTAATCGAGATGCCGTACTGTTGGGCATGGGCGGACCGGAGTGCGGCGATATCCTGATCTGGAATGCTGAGGGCTACAATTATGATCATGCGGATTCGCTCTCCACTACCTATGGTTATGCTGGGACCTCGACGTCGCCGATCTTTATCGCAGCAGGTAAGGGTATCAAGGAGAACTATCTCACTGACCGCATCATTCGGCAGGTGGATGTGACGCCGACTATGGCCGTACTGGCTGGCGTGCGGATGCCTGCCCAGTGTGAGGGCGCGCCAGTCTATCAGATTTTGACGGAGGAAGCGTAATACAAGCTTTAGGCGCAGTGCAATAAGTGGTGCATCGGACGCATAAATGAGCAGGACTTTGCAGATGCTGGCTGAGATTAGCAGCTGCAAAGCTTGCTTACTCATATTATCGGAAGATTTGCAACGGATAGGGGTGAAAAAAATGTTAGGATACTTTTCACGCAACAAAAAATTGATCCATTATCTGATCACAGCACTTTTCTTGTTTGGCTTTGCCTATATCCCCCCAATGGCACCGCTCACGCCGACAGGCATGGGCATGGTGGGCGTTTTCATCGGCGCAGTGTATGGCTGGACAACGCTCAATATGCTGTGGCCATCAATAATGGCCTTGGTAGCTATGGGGCTGCACATCGGCATGATGCCGGTATTGGGCGCAAGCTTTGGTAATCCTGTCGTCCTCATGATGCTGATCATGCTGCCAGTCATGGGACTGCTCAATGAGACCCATACGACAGAGACCATTGCTGTAGCCTTTGTGACCAACAAACTGACGCTGGGCAGGCCGTGGGTTTTGATCGGACTGTTTTTCTTAGGCGCATTTGCAGGGTCTTTGATCAATCCTATCGTGACGCTGATGCTGTTTATGGGCTTTATCGCGCAGATCTGCAGATCAGTGGATATACCGTTAAAATCTCCCTTTACAGCGGTCATGGCGATCGGTATCGCTATAGCGGCGCTGCTGGGGCAGACGACCATACCGTTTTATAATGCCGGGCTGTCGTATACAGCCACCTATGCTGCTATGTTTCAGGTGCCTATCCCTTATGCTAAATGGTTCTTTTTCTTCCTATTCATCGGTATCCTGCTCTGTATCATCTATACGCTGATCGCCCGCTTTGTTTTTCGGCTGGATGTCAGCAGGCTGAAGAATCTTGATCCAGCACTTTTTGGGGAAAAGAAGCCTTGGACTACGGAGCAAAAAATATCCATCGGCGCGTTTGTGGCCTTTATCCTCCTCGTCATTTTGGGTTCTTTTCTGCCGCCGACCAATATCGTAGGCGCTTTTTTGGCCAAGCTGACGATTTTTGGTCAGATCGCTCTGGTAGCAGGCGTACTCATGCTGTTGATACGCCCTGACGGCGAAGTCTTGTTCAATTTTGGCCGCATGGCCGCCACAGGCATTTCTTGGGATGTGGTGTTCATGGTCGCCTTGATCATGCCGCTGGCGCAGTTTTTAACAGCGGAGAATACTGGTGTCACACCATTTTTGGCCATGCTTTTGCGGCCGTTGATGGCGCTGCCGCCTTTGGGCTTTATCATCCTGGCATTAGTCGTCGGTGCGCTGTTGACCAATTTTGCCAATAACTTCGTTATTGCCATTATCATCATGCCAGTCATCTACAGTTTTTCTATGCAGACCGGAATGGCTCCCTTGGGACCGATCATGGTACTGTTCGTCTGTACGCAGATGGCAGTAGGAACACCGGGCGCATCATTTCCTGTGGCTATCTGCTATTCCTTCTCTGAGATCGTAGATGCGCCGATGATGATGAAATATGCTTGGCTGTCGGTCGTGATCATGATCATCATTTGCCTGGCAGTGGCTTTGCCCATTGCGCTGCTGCTTTTTTAAAACAGATCGGACGGTCGAGGGCTTCGCGCTGTCGGCCGTTTTGCTGTGTCAGGAAGGCAAAAAATCACTCAATATTGCTGAAGCCTCAAGGCATGTCAACGCTTATTTTTGTAAAACGGTCTGCCTTTATACTGCGTACCACTGCGCTATCCTTTAAAATCTGCATTTACACGTGTAATTTAGCTCTGATAATGGTACAATAGAAACAGAATCCCACTGAAATACGTTTATTGACCGCAAAGGTTATACAAAGGAGATATTATGGTTACACGTGAAAGAGTTTTAGAATTGATGGAAAAAGAGGCGACCCGGCCGCTGAGCGAGAGCGAATTGGCGGAGATGCTGGCACTGGAGACAGTAGAGGAATTGGTCGCGCTGAAAGTTGTGCTCAAGGAAATGGAAGCGGAGGGGGAACTGATCTTCACCCGCAAGAAGCGCTATGGACTGCCGTCGCAGCTCAATTTGATGGTAGGGCGCTTGAGCCGCCATCCCAAGGGTTTTGGCTTCTTGATCTCAGATGATCCAGAAGTAGAGGATCTCTATATCAATGCCAATGATCTGGGCGGCGCTATGCACAATGACCGCGTAGTGGCGCGCATTCGCCGGCCGGCTTCGGTGGACGAGCTGAGCGGCACGCGCTTTCGGGCAGAGGGTGAAGTCATCCGCATTTTGAAGCGCAGTTATTCCCGCGTCTTAGGCACTTTTGAGAGCAGTCAGCATTTTGGCTTCGTCGTGCCGGATGACAGCCGTTTCGGCGGCGATATTTTCGTAGCCAAGGAAGATTTCGGCGGTGCCGTCACTGGTATGAAG
>CABVBB010000131.1 GCA_902496505.1 uncultured Peptococcaceae bacterium | reverse complement strand
TGCGCATCATGGCGCGGATATTGGCATAGATGTCGGTTCCCGTTAAGACACAGACCAACTGGGCGCTGGAAGACATAGGAGAAGCCCGATCACCGAAGAAAATGCCGGAGAGGATGGCGCCGCCGCTTAAGAGCGGATCCAAGCCCAGCGCATCAGAGAGCATCATGCAGATGACACCCACTGTACCCGCTGTGCCAAAAGAGGTGCCGGTCAAAAAAGAGACCACTGAGCAGAGCAAAAACGTGCAGAGAACGAAATAGCGGGGAGCGATCAGTTCGACGCCCTGCACGATGATATAACTGATGGTGCCGGAAGCGCGCCAGGCGGCGGTCAAGAGGCCGATGAAAACAAAAATGAGCAGGATCAGCTTGACTTTGAATGCGCCCTCCCAGAGCATGCGTCCCACCTGAGCGAGCGAATGCCCCTGATAGAGCGCATAACCGCCGAAGCAGAAAAGGCCAAAGACCAGCGCGGCCAGGATAGAAAAATGTCCCACCAGACAGATGGCCAAGGACAATACAAAAAGCGATAAAGTGAGCAGTTCGGCCACAGCAGGGCCTCCTTTCGCAAAAAAGCATTGGGTAAGTGGCCCATATTATACCATAAGCTGGGGAGAAAAAGAAGCCTGCTTCTGGTACATTGGCGGGATCTATGCTACAATGAAACGCATCCATCACTATACGTTTTGACAAAAGAGAGGTAAGCATGGTGAAAAAATATGCCCAAGCTCTGGGTATCTGGTGTCTGATCATTCCCTTGGCGATATTGAACGGTGGTCTGCGGGAAATGGTTTTAGTGAAGCTGGGAAGGGCGGCTTTGCCCCTGAGCGGGGTGCTCCTCAGCGCCTGCATCCTGGCGGTAGCCCTGTGGCTGATCCCCAAGATCAAAGACTGTACGCGTGGGGATTATTTGGCCTTTGGCGTGCTCTGGTTCGTGCTGACCAATGGCTTCGACCTGCGCATGATCTTAGCAGAGGGCGGCGGCTTGAGTGAACTGCTGGCGCTCTACGATGTGACTACGGGCAATCTTTGGCTGTTAGTGGTCATCGTCACAGCGCTGGCGCCCTATCTGGCCGCTAAATGGCGGCGCAAAATTTGAAGGAGGCAGTCAGCATGCGCTTGATCAAGGAAAGTAAGAAACGCTTCCTGCCGCTCCTTTTGCTGGCGGACCCGGAAGAAGCCATGATCGATCGCTACTTAGAAGACGGCGAGCTGTGGGTCTGGGAGGAAGACGGCACGGTCATCGGCGTGGCAGTGGTGCTGGAATCAGACGATACGACGTGTGAACTGAAAAATCTGGCTGTGGACGAAGTGCGGCAGGGGCGCGGCTATGGTTCTGCCCTGGTGCGGGCGCTGGCTGCGCATTACAGCACGCACTATCACAAGATGCTGGTGGGCACCTCTGATGACGGTGTGGCTTTTTACAAACGGCTGGGCTTCGTGGAGGATCACGTCGTGCCTGGCTTTTTCACCGAATGGTATCAAGAACCCATTTGGGAAAACGGCCATCTCTGCGTGGACATGACCTATCTTAGGATGACACTGGGCGAAGCAAAATAAGGCGTGCGCATCCTTTGGTGTGCTATACGGGAATGCAGCAGAGGGAGGCAAGCGGCGGCGGTTTTGGGTTCATTTAATTGCCGCTGAAAGGGATATAGGCTATTCAAACATCATGGCGCAGCTATATCCTGGCAGGGACGGCCGTGATGATCGTGCTGCTGGTCATCACGCTGCTTTTCCTGTGAAAGGAGCACCGTGAAAAAGAGGATAACGAGGTGTGACGAATGATCATAGAAACAGAGCGATTGCAGCTGATCCCATTGCTTCCGCAGCAGCTGCGGGCTTGGATCGAGGAGCGGCCGGCTTTGGAGCGGGAATTAAACATGACTTATCAAGCAGAACCGCTGGAGGGGATCTTTCTGGAGATCGTTAAAGGACAGCTGGCTGTGACAGAAGCGCATCCTGAGGACTATCTGTGGCACAGCTTTTGGCTGATCGTCCGTAAAAGCGACCGCGTGGTCGTGGGCTCGGCAGATTTTAAGGATGTGCCTGACACCCAGCAGGAAGTGGAGATCGGCTACGGACTGGGCCAAGCCTTTGAGCATCAGGGCTACATGACGGAAGCCGTGCAGGCTATGTGTGACTGGGCCTTAGCGCAGGAAAATGTGGCGCATATCCTGGCCGAGACGGACGTTGACGGCTGGGCGTCGCAGCGCATCTTAAAACGCTGCGGTTTCCAGGAAGAGAAGCGCGGCGAGACCGTCTGGTGGAAGTTATGAAAACGGCAGGCACGTACCAGAAGAGAAGGTGCGTGCCTATTTGGCGTATCTCGCTCAATTTTTCTCATCTTTTCCTTGCTACAGGTTGTCAAAAATAGTATACTAAAGGGTAGTATATCTTGACGCGGGCATGAGGCTGGCGTTTATCTAAGAGGAAACTGAGGCGGAGGAAGATACATGATCGAAAAATTGCAGACGCTGGAAGATAAGTATGAAGAGCTGAACCAAAAGATGGTGGATCCGGAGGTTTTAGCCAATCCAACTGAGCTGAATAAATATGCTAAGCAGCAGTCCGAGCTGGAGGACATCGTCAATGTCTTCCGGGAATACAAAAAAGCCACCAGCGAGCTGGAGGATTCCAAGGCTATGCTGGAGGAAAAACTGGACGCTGAGATGGAAGAAATGGTCAAGATGGAGATCGGCGATCTCACCGATCGTTTGACCAAGATGGAGGAGCAGCTGACCATTTTGCTGCTGCCCAAAGACCCCAATGACAACAAAAATGTCATCATGGAGATCCGTGCTGGTACAGGCGGCGACGAGGCGGCGTTGTTCGCGGCAGATCTCTACCGGATGTACACCCGTTATGCGGAGACCCAAGGCTGGAAGATCGAGATGATGAACTCCAACTATACCGATGTGGGCGGCTTCAAGGAAGTCACCTTCATGATCGAGGGCAAGGGCGCTTACAGCCGGCTGAAATTCGAAGGCGGCGTGCACCGCGTACAGCGTGTACCGGCGACCGAAGCCAGCGGCCGCATCCATACGTCCGCAGCGACTGTGGCTGTCTTGCCGGAGGCAGAGGAAGTGGAGGTCGAGATCAGTATGAATGATCTGCGTATCGACGTCTTCTGTTCCAGCGGCCCTGGCGGTCAGTCGGTCAATACCACCCAGTCTGCTGTGCGCGTCACCCATTTGCCCACCGGCTTGGTCGTCTCCTGCCAGGATGAAAAATCCCAGCGGATGAACAAGGAAAAAGCCATCAAGGTGCTGCGCTCCCGTTTGCTGGAAAAATACCAGCAGGAGCAGCATGGTGAGTTGGACGCTCAGCGTCGGGGCATGATCGGTTCCGGTGACCGCAGTGAGCGCATTCGGACGTACAATTTCCCGCAGGGACGAGTCAGTGACCACCGCATCAATCTGACGCTGCATAAGCTCGATCAGATCATGGACGGCGATCTGGATGAATTGATCGACGCTTTGGTGACCACCGATCAGGCCGAGCGGCTGAAGGCGATGGAATAAAAATGAGCACAGGCAGAGAATTGCTCCAAGAAGCGATCGGTGTGCTGGGCGCAGAGAAGAGGCTGGAAGCGGAATTGCTTCTGGCCTCTGTTTTGGGTTATAATCGCGCTAGTCTCTTAGCCCATGACCGTGAGGAGACCACGCCGGATCAGGCGCAGGCTTTTCGGGAGCTTATCAAGCGGCGGGCAGCGGATGAGCCGCTGCAATATTTGCTGGGGACGACCAGCTTCATGGGTTTGGATTTCAAAGTGGCGCCCGGTGTGCTCATCCCCCGCTTTGATACGGAGATCTTGGTGGAGGAAGCCATCAAATGCTTGAGCGGTGCCGATGCGCCGCGGCGTATCCTGGATGTCTGCACCGGCAGCGGCGCGATCGCTGTCAGTTTGGCCAAATACGTCCGCGACAGCGAGGTCTGGGCCAGCGATCTCTCACCGCAGGCTTTGGCGTTGGCTGAGGAAAACAGCCAACGTTTAGCGGCAGCGGTGCGTTTCCGGCAGGGCGATCTTTTAGAACCATTCAAGGAAGCGGCGTTTGACCACTATTTTCAGCTGATCGCCAGCAATCCGCCCTATATCACCACAGCAGAAATGGCCGAACTGCCCGGTGATGTGCGCCGAGAACCAGTGATGGCGCTCTGGGGCGGCGCAGACGGCTTGACCTTCTACCGCCGGCTGGCCCGCGAAAGCGGTGCGCTCTTGGCTGACGAAGGCTATCTGATCATGGAGATCGGCTTTGCGCAAGGACCGGCGGTGCAGCAGATCTTGCTTGACGCGGGTTTCGAAGACGTGCGCATCGTCAAGGATTGGCAGGCGCATGACCGCGTGGCCATCGGCTTATGGCGCGTCCCCCGCATCAAACGTCAGCAGACTTCAATATAGCGTGAAAGAGCTGCCAGCAGAACGTTCTGCTGGCAGCTTTTTTGTTCAGCGTAGAGATTGGCGTCAATAGGCGATCGTTTGCCAAAAAACGCCTAACTTTGCTTAAACAGTCGTTGCCAATACAACCAAATGACGGTATAATAAGGCTTGCTATGATCATATTTGTTATCTGGGAGGAAAGGTGTCATGGGAACTGGTTCTGGCCGCCGAACGTTTTGGCTGATGATGGCGGCAATATTTTTGGGCAATTTCTCGGCTATTTTGAGTTCATCAACGATGGTGGTGCCCTTGCCGAGACTGATGGTGCTGTTTGATACGGACTTGAGCGTGATCCAATGGGCGGTGACAGCGTTTACCCTGGCGACGGGGATCGCGGCGCCGACAGTGGGGTATTTGTGCGGCAGGTTTGGTTCGCGGCGGACGTATATCGTGACGCTGGCGGGCTTTTTGGGGACGTCGTTTTTGTGCGCGTCAGCGTGGAATGTGGAGACACTGATCCTTTTCCGAGCGGTGCAGGGCTTGTTCGCTGGGGTGATCATCCCGGTGACCATGACCTTGATCTACACGTATGTGGAGCGCAGAGAGCAGGCTTTTGCCATCAGCATGTGGAGTATGTCCGGAGTGCTGGCGCCAGCCTGCGGCCCGACGGTAGCAGGCTTTTTGGTGGAGTATGTCAATTGGCAGGGCATCTTTTTGATGAATGTGCCCATCAGTCTGCTGGCGATCATCATTTCGCTGAAGTTTCTGCCCAAGGGTCAGGAGCAATTGGAAGTGAAGAAGGGCTTCGATCTGCTGGGATTGGTGCTGGGGACACTGGGCACGACAGTACTTTTGGTGGCCTTCAGCTTTTCGCAGGCCTGGGGCATCGTCAGCGTGCGGACGCTGGGTCTGGCGGCGCTGGGTGCACTGTTCATCGCCGCCTTTGTGCGGCGGGAATTGGGACTGGCCCAGCCGCTGCTCAATTTTAAGACCTTTTATTACAAATCCTTTGCTATCGGCAGCTACAGCAACTTTTTGATCACGCTGCTTTTGAATTGTTCGATCTATCTGCTGCCGTTGTATCTGCAAAGCATTCGAGGCTTCAATGCAGTGGAGACGGGGCTGATCGTCTTGGTAGGGCCGATCTCTGTGGCCATCGTCTCGCCGTTAGTGGGCAAGCTGTACCGCAGAGAGCGGGCCAAGGCTATTGCTCTGACGGGACTGACAGGCATGCTGATCGGCTTTGCCATGCTGACCCGCTTGGATACCACTACGCCTATCGCTTACATCATGATCGCCATCGTTATCTTGGAGAGCGGCATGGGTACGGCCAAGATCCCCGCGATGAACTATGGCATGGAGGCGCTGCCGAAGGAGCTTTCTGCGCATGGTTCCAGCATCACCAGCTGGCTCAAGCAGGGCGCCAGCGCTTTTGCTGTGGGGATCATCACCTCAGTGGTCTTGATGCGCACCAACAGCCGTTTGCTGGCTATAGGTACGACTGGGGAGCAAGCCCCCACGGAGCTTTATAATTTGGCGTATGCCGGCGGCATGACCGATGTTTTCTGGGTCGCCTTGGTCGGCGTGCTGACATTTGCGCTGACGCTGGTCTTCTGTATGAAACCGGCGACGGATGATCAGGAAAAAATGGCGCAAAATGCCGCCTAGCGGCAAGCGGAAAGCCACCTATCGAACGGGTGGCTTTTTTTATTTCCCTGTTGAGCTGTCAAATAGGGGGCGATAGACTACAATTATAGCTGCAAGTGATTGCAATAGGCGAAAAATGTGGTATAATGGCAGTTGGTTGTTTAAACAACTATAATGAACTTGAGGTGATGGTATGCAAGCAGCAGTGGAGATGGCAAATGAACAGACCAAGAAGGAAACAGGACGGACAATGCTGATCGCAGCCATCGTGATCAGCAGTTTTT
>CABVBB010000130.1 GCA_902496505.1 uncultured Peptococcaceae bacterium | reverse complement strand
CAAAATGACTTAAATGATCTGATCTTTAAAGGTACCATCAACGGCGCTTTGACTGACCAAGCCCAGGAATGGCTGCCCTATCAGCTCACCTTCCGCGGCGTGCTGGCCTATTTCTCCTGCGAATTGGATACCTACCAAAACTTAGCCGGAAAAGATTTTTTGGATGGCTCGAGTTTTGATCTGATCAGAGAGAGCAAATGGCTGCGTACGCTCCCCATCCGCAATGATTACGACCAAAATGATTATCGTCATTACCGCCTGCTCACCTATGATGTGGTGTATAATATCATCGCCAGATCCTATGACCTGACGATCCCGGGCACTGAGCAGCCCATGGACTGACCGCAAAAAAAGGGCCCGTCAGCTGATATCCAGCTGACGAGCCCTTTTTTCACCCATCGTCACTCTTCTTTTAAACGCACCTTGCGCTGATAGACCTTGTCGATACGCTCTCGTAAAGGTGCATATTTCTCTTGTTCTAAGCCATCCTGGAGAATATCGGCTGCCAAGAGCTTACTGCGCTCTAAGAGCCTTATATCCTGCACCAGATCGGCTATTTTAAAATCGGGCAGGCCGCTTTGCCGCACGCCCAGGACTTCGCCTGGACCGCGCAGAGCCAAGTCTTCTTCAGCAATGACAAAACCGTCGCTGCTTTTGACCATAATGTCCATACGCCGCTTGGCTTCGTCAGTCCTAGCCTCCGCCATCAATATACAGTAAGACTGGGCGCTTCCTCGACCCACTCGGCCGCGCAGCTGATGCAGCTGCGCCAGCCCAAAGCGCTCGGCGTTTTCGATGACCATGATGTTGGCATTGGGCACATCGACGCCTACCTCGATGACGGTGGTGGAGACCAAAATTTGCAGCTTATTGCTGCGAAAATCCTCCATCACCGCCATTTTTTCCGCTGTGGTCATCTTGCCGTGCAGCAGCCCGACCTGATACTGCGGATAGATTTCCTTGGCCAGTTTTTCCGCCAAGGCAGAGGCATTCTCCAGATCCATTTTTTCCGATTCCTCGATCAAAGGGCAGACGACATAGGCTTGATGCCCTTGGGCCAATTCCTTTCCGATGAAGCCATACATCCCCTGCCGCTTGCGTTCGCCCACATGATAGGTGATGATGGGCTTGCGGCCTGGCGGCAGTTCGTCGATCACCGACAGATCCAGATCGCCGTAAATGGTCAGTGCCAGCGAGCGTGGGATCGGTGTAGCCGTCATCACCAGCACATCAGGACTTAAGCCTTTATTTTCCAGCGCCAGCCGCTGCTTGACGCCGAAGCGATGCTGCTCGTCGATGACGATAGCGCCCAAATTACAGAAGGATACGCTTTTTTGGATCAAAGCGTGGGTGCCTACCGCTACTGTGATCGTCCCATCGGCCAGCCCTTGGACGATTTGATTTTTTTCTGCGGCACTGAGGCTGCCCTTGAGCAGAGCGAGCTCCACGCCCAGCGGTTCCAAAATAGGCTTGAGCGTCAGATAATGCTGCTCTGCCAAGATCTCTGTCGGCGCCATCAGTGCGCTCTGATAGCCGCCTTCTGCGGCCTTTAAGAGCACATAGACTGCGATCATGGTCTTACCTGAACCTACATCGCCCTGCACCAGCCGCTGCATGGGCCGAGCACTCTCCATATCGGCTTTGATCTCCAAGATCACCCGCCGCTGAGCGTTGGTCAGGCGGAAGGGCAGCTGCTTCAAAAAGCGATTGGTGAGTCCTTCCGTCGGCTGGTGGCTGATACCCACCTTCTCCTCACCAGTGATCTGCTGTGCCCGCAGCCCTAAGAGCATCACGGTGAATTCATCCATCACCAGCCGATAGCGGGCCAGATTGAGCTCCGACCAATCATTGGGGAAATGGATGGCCTGCGTGGCCTCTGCCAGCGGCATCAAGCGGTATTTGCGGCAAAGCTCCTCCGGCAGATGCTCAGTCACCGCCGCGCCGTATTCCGTCAGCGCCTGCTCTACCAAAGCCCGCAGCCATTTGGCCGACAGTTTTTCTGTCGCGCGGTGGACGGGAATGATCCGCTGAAAGGACGCCCCGTCGTCCGTCTCGTCCAAGATCTCGAAATCCTGCACTGCCATGCGCTTACGCCCGCCAGAGACTTTGCCCGTAGCGATCAGCCGCGTACCGGGCGTGAGCTTGTCCTTGAGATAGTGTTGGTTGAACCAGACCAAGGTGATGCTGCCGGTCTCGCACTGGAGCAGGACATTGAGCATGCGTCCTCGGCCGCGGTAAGGCACTACTGTGGTCTGCACCACCTGTCCCAGCACTGTCTCCGGTACTTGATCGCTAAGCTGCGCCAATGGCTTCAAATGGGCGCGGTCCTCGTAACGAAAGGGATAATGCTCCAAAAGATCGCCTACAGTCTGAATATCCAATTTGGCTAATTCCTGCGCTTTCTGCTTGCCGACGCCCTTGAGCGCGGTCACCGGTCGTTCCAAAGCGTCCATGCCTCTCACCTCCTCAATAAAAGAAGAGACAGCCAGCTGCGCCGTCTCTTGATCTTGTGTTCTTACTCCGCTTGCAGGACTTTCTTGATCCTGGCCACATACATCCGGTGATAATCCCCCGCTTGATATTCTTTGTCCGCAAATTCGCGGTCCAAAAAGCCCGCAGGATCTAGATCCTGCACATAGATCTTTTCGCAGATAAATACCCATTTGGCTTGCGCGATATAAGGCGTCTCGCCGTCATACTGTGCTGTATAGCCGCATTCGGCCAGTTTGTCATGATCTTTGCCGGACGCGCTGCCTAAGAAGGACAACTTCTTTCTGTCCTCATCATTAGGCTCAAAAATGCACACACTAAAGGTGTCTCTAGCGTTCATCAGCGGATAGCTGTGCCGCTGCGGCCGGATATAGACGGTCACCACATCGTCCCGCCAGAGGTGGCCCATCTGGAACCAATTGACGGTCATGGCGTTGACCTTGCCTTCATCCTGCATCGTCACCACACCCCATACATTGGCAATGGTCTCGAATACATTGAACGACAGATCACGGGTACTGACTTCTTGAAACATAACGCTCCCTCCTTCTCCTCTCGGCTGCTTCCATCACACACTGCGGAAGCCTTTGCCGATGATCTCGCTGGTATTGGTGATCATGATAAACGCATGTGGGTCATGCTGCCGAATGAATTTTTGCAGCAAAATGGCCTGATTGCGGCGCAGTACCGTGATCACGATGGTCTTGTGCTCATGGGTGAACGCGCCGCTGGCATCATACAGCGTAGCGCCGCGATTGAGCTCTCTGGCGATAAAGTTGCATATCTCATCGGGCTTGTTGGTGATGATGGTAAAATACTTGCAGAGGTTGAAATTTTCCAGTACAGAGTCAACGACCAAAGATTTGGCCATAAGACCCGTCAAAGAGAAGAGACCCGTCTGGATGTCAAAAACGAAAAACGTCGCTGCTGTGATGAAAAAGTCGGTGATAAATAATGCTCGGCCAATATCCACACTGGCATATTTCTTGAGGATCATTGCAATGATCTCCGTGCCGCCGTTGGACGCATCGATATTAAAAAGTATCGCCGAGCCGATAGCAGGCAGCATGACGCCGAAGATCAGCTCCAAAAGCGGCTGATCTGTAAACGGCCGCGGCATGGGATAGACCTTTTCCAAAACGGAGATAGCCGCTGCCATCGTCAAGCTGGAGTAAGCCGTCAGCACGCCGAAGCTTTTGCCCATGAAAATAAGGCCCAAGGCCAACAGCACGATATTGAGCGCCATGTTGTACGTTCCGGGTGAAATAGTCGGCGTCAATTTTCCCATGACCACTGCGATACCGGTCACACCACCAGTCGAAAAATTGTTCGGGAACTTAAAAAAATACACGCCGATCGTGATCAGCAGTGTGCCCAGATTGAGCAGGGCAAAATTCTTGATTCGCGTATCCACTTTTTCCTCCACCATTGTCCTTTACAGGCTCCCCTTTTCCTAATCTACGACCAGTATAAAATTCCGCCTACCCTTTGTCAATTAAAAAAATATATGCCTGGTGATTTTGGCAGGATTCACCGCTTATTTATGCTATAATAAAGGCACATCACGCAAGGGGGCGTTATCATGCGCTACGAAAGCATCTTATTCGATTTGGACGGCACATTGCTCAACACCAATGAGCTAATCCTTCACACTTTTAATTATACATTGCAGGAGATTTTGGGGATCACGGTGCCTAAGGAACAGATCTATGCCACCTTTGGCCGGCCTCTGAGAGAGATTATGGCCGAATTCGACGCAGAGCGGGCTGATCTGTTGCTCACGACCTACCGCGCCTACAATGCCCAGATCCACGATGAGTATGTGACGCTTTTTGACCAGGTAGAGGAAACGCTGGCCAAGCTCAAAGATCTGGGACTCAAGCTCAGCGTCGTCACCTCCAAAAAAGGCGACATCGCCCACCACGGGCTAGCGCATTTCGATCTGGAGCATTATTTCGACGCTTTTGTCGGTCCTGAGGATACGCCTGGACACAAGCCCGATCCAGCGCCGGCTCAAGAGGCGCTGAAACGGCTGCACTGCCCGCCGGAAACGTCCATCATGGTCGGCGACAGCCCCTACGACATCCTCTGCGGTCAGCGCGCCGGCTGCCAGACAGCGGCCGTACGTTATTCGGTGCACGCCGCTCAAAAATTAGAAGCACTGCATCCCAATTTTATGCTGGATACGCTGGCTGATCTTGTGCCCATCGTGACAGCTTGACTATTTTTACGAGGTGACATCTATGCTCATTGATTATCATCTGCACTCCACTTTTTCCAATGACAGTGAAGCGGCGCTGGACGATATCTGCCGCCAGGCTGTCAGTCAAGGACTCTCGGAGATCTGCATCACCGATCATGTGGATCTGCAATATCCTATCCAGCCGCCAGGCTACACCATTAATGATATGGACTGCTATTTTGAGACCTTAAGGCGTTATCAGCACCAATACGAGGGACAGCTGACTATCCGCATCGGCATGGAGATCGGACTGGAACCACACAGCTGGGCAACTTATGACAAGCTGATCGCCAGTTATCCTTTTGACTTCATCATCGCCTCTCTTCATGCAGTAGACGGCATGGAACCTCATCTAGGGCTCTACTATCAGGGCAAGACCAAGGAAGAAGCCTACCGCGTCTATTATGAGCACATCGCCGAGTACATCGAGCAGTATGATAATTTTGACGTGCTGGGACATTTGGATTATGTCAAGCGCTATATGCCCTACCCTTATGAGCCAGGCGATCACCTGCTGGCTATGGACGCCATCGACCAAGTCCTCCGGCGGCTGATCGCCAAGGGCAAAGGGCTGGAGATCAACACCTCTGGCTTCCGTCATGTTTCAAAAGCCAGTATGCCCCATTTCGATATCATCGCCCGCTACCATGCCTTGGGCGGCCAGCGGCTCACCATCGGCAGTGACAGCCACGCGCCGCAGTATGTGGGCACCATGGTCAAAGAGAGCCTTGACCAGCTCAAGCGCCTGGGCATCGAGACCATTTCTACCTTTGAACAACGTCAGGAGCGGCGCATTCCTATCCGTATACCGGCTGCGCCTTGACAAAAGCCCCAGGAGCTTTTATAATTTGTATATCAGATGAAAACCGATGAGTGAGAAGAGTAAGCTTTGGTCCCTAGCCCTAGAGAGCCGCTGATGCTGGAAATGCGGCGCTATACTAAAGCCCAATGGCCTCATGAGGGCGGCCCGAACGATCATCCAGTAGGCGCCGACGGCTTCCGTACCGTTATGACGGGCATATAGGCGTCTATATGCTTGAGTGGGCAGCATCAGCTGTCAATTTGGGTGGTATCGCAGGAGATCAGACTCTTGTCCCTTTCTATCAGTTGTTGAGGAAATGGCAGGAGTCTTTTTTATTGCCAACAAAGCCGCATCCGGCTTAAATTATCAGGAATAGAGGGAAATCATATGACAAACACAAAGAAAAGAATTTTGACCGGAGACCGTCCCACTGGACGGCTGCATTTAGGACACTACGTAGGCAGTCTGCAAAACCGCGTCCAGCTTCAGGATGAGTTCGACACCTTCATTTTGATCGCCGACATCCAGGCACTGACTACCCATTTCGAACGTCCGGAACTGATCCGCGACAGCATCTATCAGGTGGCTATGGATAATCTTTCCGTCGGCCTGGATCCCAACAAATCCACCATCATCCTCCAGTCCCACGTCCCCGCCATCGCTGAACTGACTATTTTTTACTCCATGCTGGTCAGCGTCAACACCCTGCGCCACAACCCCACCATCAAGACCGAGGCCGCTCAGTACGGCTATGACGATCTGACCTATGGCTTCCTGGGCTATCCTGTCAGCCAATCCGCTGACATCACCTTCTGCCACGCTGACGTGGTGCCGGTCGGTGATGACCAGCTGCCGCACATGGAGC
>CABVBB010000129.1 GCA_902496505.1 uncultured Peptococcaceae bacterium | reverse complement strand
GCAGGGTGCTGTAGTCCACATCGGGCAGTGGGCAGCCGTTATTGCTCCAATTGGTCAGCGCCTCGTAGTGTGGGCGGTACTGCCGGCCGTCTGCGGGCGCGTCTAACGATACGATGTAGGGGCCGAGAGGGCCGTCATAGCCAGCCAGCGTCATGCCAAGCGTCTGTCCGCCTGGCAGCAGCTGGAGATCGAATAAACCGTAATTGCCGGAGAAATCCAGCTTGGCGCGCTCAAAAAGCCGTTCACTCGTCTCGCTGACTGTATCATAGCGCCAAAGCTCCTTGGCCTCGCGCAGATAGTAAAAAGTGCGCTCATCCTCGCTCACCTCGTAGCAGCCGGACCATTCATAATGGCAATCTACCGCCGAACGTACGGCTTCCGGCAGCGGCCGCAGATCGCCCAGCGGCTGCAATTCGCCATCCAGATAAGTGTAGCCGTCCGTAAAGCGCAGCAGGAGACGATCGCCCTGCAGGCGCAGACCGCTGTAAACGTGCTCCGCCGTTTCGCGGAAAGTGTATTCGCTGAGCACCCGATCCTCTTCCGGCGAATAAGTGAAGAGCCTAAGATCACGATAGTGCTCTTCGCCGGTAAAAGCGCTGACCACCATGAGCAGATGATCTCCCCAGGATCCTGCCGTATAGTCTGGGTACAGCTGAAGCTGCCAGCTTGCCAGGCTGTTTGCCAGCCCAGGCAGTTCAGTGAAATCACCCGTGAGTTCCACTAAGCCTTCTGGTAACGGCGGATACTGCCAATAGTGGCTGAGAAAATACAGCTCGCCATTATCCCGCTGCTTCAAGGTGAAAACGCGGGTGAGATCCACCCGGCCCGTCTCCCTATTGGCGATATGCTCCACGGCCGCCTGATAGATGCCGGTCGCTTCGTCATAGGTGACTTCACCCAGACGGTAGTCATCCCTAAGGCTCTCCGCATACGACACCCTGTGGGGCGAAAAATAAAGCGTGCCTTGCTCGGGATCACCAGCATGATAATCGTATATGGCGGCATAGGATTCGGTGGTCAAGTCGAAATCTGTGTTAAAATAGCGCTTGAGCTGCGCCTGCATATCTGCCAGAGGCGGCAGCGTGATCTGATCATCGGTGACGGTCAGTTCCCCTTCCGCAGCCAGCCGCTCCAACGCATAATAAATGAACGGCCCAAGCTGCTGTACCTCCTCCGGCGCTGCAAAATCCCCATTGCCGATAGTTCCGACAGCATCAGATAAATGATCCTCCCACAGCCAAGCCAGCGTCTCCTCATCAGTCACCGGTACCGGTCCACTGGAAACCCTTTCTCCCGATCCAGCGCAGCCCGTCAGCAAAATGCCCAGCAGCAGCAAGATCCCTGTCCAACGATAACGCATCTCGATCCCCCCTTTGTATGAGTCAGTTTCATTATAACATGGAAAAGCTGCCAAATGCAGCAAAAAACGCTTCTCACAAGCAGATGCAAGCCTGCTGTCTGTGAGAAGCGTTCAGTAAAAGTTTGCCTAATATTTTGCGGCACGTTTTGGATCAGACTTGGCCTAAATATTCTTCCAGGCAGAGGCCTTTTTCCATGATCTCTTTGGCGGCGGTGTGGCCGACGTAGCGGTAGTGCCAAGGTTCGTAGATGATGCCGGTGATGTCGCCTTTATCTTTGGGGTAGCGGAGGATGAAGCCGTAGTCCGCACAGTGGGTGGAGAGCCAAGCGAAGGCGGCCGTGTTTTCGAAACCGTCGTCCAGTGTCATGTAACTGGGGGTGACGATATCGGCGGCTAAGCCGAGATTGTGCTCGCTGGTGCCGGGCAGAGCGACGATGGTCTTGGCGATGTTGTAGGCATCGGTGTCGTTGTAGCCTTTGGCTTTGTACTGGTTGACCTTGCGGTTGAAGAGTCCTACCTGGTAATCATAGGAACGGTAGGAGGAGACGACCGTGAGGCTGACACCGTCTGCTTTGGCAGCGGCCAGCATAGCCTCCAGATCGCCGATGGCGCGGCTGTCGAATTCTTTGCCGTTGGGCAGCTTAGATACTTCTACAGTAAAATCATCAGGCAGCGGACTTTTTTCGCTGGCCAAAATGAGCTTCCAGCTGTCGAATTTGATCTGGGCAGTCTCCGCGACCAAGGCCATTTGCGGAGTGACGCGGGGAGCGATGCGCCGCAGGGCGGCCTGTGCTTCGCTGTCATTGGCGCAGGCGGTAGTGGTAAAGCCGAGCGCGGCCAAGAGCACCAGGATCAGCAGGGGATATTTGACATGATGTTTGTTCATGATCGAGCCTCCTTGATGGAATAGCTTCATTATACCATCTGTGTGCGTCGGGGAAAAGCTTTTTCCAGGAAAGTCTGATTGGGGAAACGTTCGTCCTGCATTGACAGTCCTTTTGGTAAGCCCGTATAATCAAGGGGAAGACAAGGATGCAAAGGGAGGGATCAGCGGTGAAGCTGGAATATTTGCTGTATCTGGAAGCGCTGCAGCGGGCGGGCTCGGTGAATAAGAGCGCGCAGCTTCTGCATACCTCGGCGCAGAATGTGAGCCGGGTACTGCGGCAGCTGGAGACGGAGCTGGGCTGCGCGCTGTTTGTACGGACGCCTTATGGAGTGGAGCTGACAGAGGCGGGGCTTGGGGCTATTGGGCTGGCGGAGACTATCCAGGGAGAGATAGCCGCATTCAAGAGGCGCTTCAGCCAAGCCTCTGATGCAGAAGCGTATGCTGGTGAGCTGACAGTGGCAGCGACCAAGATCGAGAGCGTGCGCTTCATGAATGAGGCGGTGATCCGATTTTCGCGGCTGCATCCGCAGGTCAAGATCCATTATGTGGAGGATGATTTTGGCGCATGCTTGGAGCTTTTGAGCCGCTTGGATAGTAGCGTGGGCGTGCTGCCGATATTGGATGATCCTGAGAGCCGCCTGGTGCCGGAGGAATATGGGGAAGCCTTCAGCTTTCGGCCGCTGGAGCAGGATCAGGTCTGTCTGATCGTGAGCAGGCAGTCCAAGCTGTATCAGTACAAGAGTGTGACCTATAAACTTTTGCGGGGCGGCCGCTTCGTCATCTATGCCAAGAATGATTTTGCAGATGGCTTTTGGAGCCGGATCATCCAGCAGTACATCACAGCGCCGGCGGAGATCGCGGTGGCGAGCAATGGTTATATTTTGTACAGCAAGATCATCGATGAGGGCTATATGGGGCTGGGCACGCGCTGGGCCTCGCCGGATTCGGATACTTTGCACGATCAGAGCATGCGGGAGCAGGTGGGCTTCATCCCCATCCGGCAGAAGGCAGCGTTCCACAATAGTTTAGTCATTCCCAGACAGTCGGCGGCTTCGCCACTAGTGCAGGCGTTTGCAGATTTTTTAGAAGCGCTGCATGGTGTGGGGAAAAAATAAGACAGCCTCAAAAGGCGGTCAATGTCTGCTCGGACATTGACCGCCTTTTTTTGCAAGCTCATCGTTCTGAAGGATGATAGAAGCCGTAGCTGTGTTTGCCTTGCTGCTTGATCACATACATGGCATGATCAGCAGCCTGATAGAGCTCGGCGTAGGTGACACCGTCCTGCGGGCTGAGAGCGATGCCGATGCTGGCAGAAAGCGGAATATCCGCTGCGTCGTCGATCTTTTGGTTTTGGATGGCCAATAACAAAGCTTGCGCTTTTTGTTCAGCCAGGTGGGGAGTAGCCGTGCCAGGCAGGAAGATGACGAACTCATCACCGCCGATGCGGGCGAGGATGTCACCGCTGCGGAAAATGCTGCGCAGGATATCGCCTAGGCTGGTGAGGATGGCGTCACCGACGGCATGGCCGCAGGTGTCGTTGATGGTCTTGAAATTATCCAGGTCCAGCATGAAGAAGATGCCGCTGCCGCAGGCGGGCAGTAAGTGGTCGATGATCTCTTCGCCGCTTTTGTTGTACAGGCCGGTCAGCAGATCGCGGCGAGCCTGCTCCTTGAGGGCGAGTTCACGGCCGCGCTGGGCGGTGATATCGGAGAGCTTGCCAATGATGAGCGAGAGTTTGCCAACATCATCCAAAAGATATTTGTATTGGCAGTCATACCAGGTGTACTGGCCGTCACCGCTCAATAGCCGCAGCTCGCGGCTAAAGGTCTGCTCAGCTTGTTCGGGTGTGGGGGCGATAGTGAGAAGCGCTTCCCACAGCGGCCAGTCGTCGGGATGGAACAAGGGGAAGGACTCACGATCAGCAGTCAGCGGGGAGAATTGCAGATTATCCAGCTGCAAATGCTGACGGGCATTGGGCGTCAGGCTCAATATGCCCGTATCGCAGTGGTATTCAAAGAGCAGCGTGTCGGTGAATTGTTCCAGGATGGTGTAGCGCTTTTCTTCCATATCCAGCCGTTTTTTCTGACGCAGCAGGAGCCAAAAGATGCAGATGCCGCTGCACGCTGTCAGCAGGATCAAAAGCAGACCGCTGGCCAGGATGCTCTTGATGACGCCAGAGGAATCCAAGGTGACATCAGCTGAGCGCAGGAAGTTGACCACGTGCCAGTTGTTGCATTGGAGCGTGCCCATCGATACATAGTACTGTCTGCCCTTGGCCTGGATCTGATAAGTGGCTGGCTTGCCGCTGAGCACGTTGGTTTTGAGCTGGGCGATGGTATCGCCATCCACACTGTTGATCGGCATGGATTCAAATAGATTGCCGTTGGTAGGATATTTGCTGCCATTGGAATAGATGATATCGCCCTCATCATTGATGATGCAGCGAAAGAGCTGCGAGGAGAGCTGATTCTGCTGATAATCGGTGATGAGCAGCTCAGCACTGATAGGCATCCGCAAAGCGCCAAGCAGTTCGCCGTCTTGCCAAATGGGCTGTACGAGAGCAAAATAACTGCCGCCTAAACGCTCGGAGGAAAAGACCTTGGAGACGAAAGCTTCGCCGCTCAATACACGCTGCGCGATCCGGCGGTTGGCTGGCGTAGTCTCTGGGGAATCGACAACTCTCTGGAGACTGTCTGCAGAGAGGTAATGGATGCGATAGCTGGGGTTGTGCTCGGTAAGGGTCTGCAAAAAAACGGGCAGCCAGGCATCATTGAGAGCAGGGTCCTGTGAGGCGATCGTACTGGCCAAAGACTGTAGGAGGACTTGACCATCCGATACCATACCATTAGCTAGGACGATCTGATTGTTCGTCAATTCGGCGAGGTTATTGCGGATCAGCGTATCAAATTGCTGCTCCAGTTCCTGACGCTGCTGATGAAAAATGAAAATGACCAGGCTGGTCAGGACGAGACAGCAGATTAATAGCAGGAGCGTGAGCTGCTGGCGTTGGCGGACAATTCGTTTCAATTCACTCACTCCTTGATAAGGGATAGACTGAGGGCGAGCTATCAGTCAGTATAAGTCACAAAAAATCAGGGATTTTTGACGGGTAAGTACTTATCTCTTAGTATACCATAAAGATTGTAAAAAAGTGCAGAATTATAAACCGACAGAAAGATTTTTAGGGACAGCAGCTTTAGGGCAAGCCCAAAAAAACGCCTCAGTCGTCCGAAGACAGCTGAGGCGTTTACAGGTGGTCTGGTCACATGCCCATCAGTGCATAAACGATTTGAGCCAAAGAGGGCAGCAGCAGACCAATAGAGAGCAAAACCACTAAAATAGTCAAGATCATTTTTTGTCTGCGATTGTTTTTACGGTTATAAACAGACACGGAGAGAGGACCTCGTTTCCAAAATTATTTTTCCAGATAGCCTTCCAGCGCGTGCAGGACTAAGCCGCCGTCACCAACAGCTGTAGTGACTTGGCGGAGCGATTTGTGACGGACGTCGCCGATGGCAAAGACACCAGGGATATTGGTCTCCAGATTTTCGTTGGTCACGAGATAACCCTGTTTGTCAACATCCAATTCCGGCGGGAAGAAATCATTGTTCGGCTGATAGCCAACAAAGATGAACACGCCATTGACCGGCAGAGTAGTCACTTCATCGGTATTTTTGTTGCGCAGCTTGAGCTGAGCGACTTTGTCAACGCCCTCGATCTCATCGACGAAGGTGTCATAAATGATATCCAGCTTCTCGTTGGCAAAAGCGCGGGTCTGCGCGGCTTTGTTGGCACGCAGCTGATCGCGGCGATGGATCAGCGTGACATGGGAGCACATTTTGGTCAGATACAGTGCTTCCTCGACAGCAGCATCACCGCCGCCGATAACTGCAACTGGCTGATCTTTGAAGAAGAAGCCATCGCAGGTCGCACAGTAGGATACACCGCGGCCGCGGAATTTTCCTTCATTGGAGACGCCTAAAGTTTTGGGCTTAGCGCCGGAAGCGATGATAACTGCGCGGGCTTCGTGCACGCCATTATTGGTATGCACTTTTTTGACATCACCAGTGAGCTCGACAGATTCCACGTGCTCAAAAATCGTTTCTACGCCAAACGTCTGGGTCTGTTCGAAGAATTTCATCATCAGTTCCGGACCGGC
>CABVBB010000128.1 GCA_902496505.1 uncultured Peptococcaceae bacterium | reverse complement strand
TATGCCGATGATCGCCCCCCACACGCTGCGTCTGCTGCTGGAAGGAGCGATGGCAGGAAACGCGGCGGTCCTTTATCCGCTCTACCGGGGACAGAGAGAGCATCCGCCGTTAATAAGTGAACGCTGCTATGCAAGCATCCTGCATTATCAGGGAGACGACGGGCTTAAGGGTGCCTTGTCACTTTGGCAGGCGGCTGAGGAAGATATCCCTGTGCCGGATCGCGGCTGTACGCTGGATGCTGATACGCCGGCCGATTACGAACGTTTGCTGGCCTATTGGCAGCATTGGGCCTATCCTGATGCGGCGATGTGTGCGGATATTTTAGCCTGGGCTCACACGCCTGCGCATGTGATCCGTCACGCGCAGGCGGTGGCAGAGATGGCGGGAGAGATCGGGGAAGCCTTGGTGCAGGCGGGAAAGCCCCTTGACCTAGCCTTGATCAAGGCAGGCGCTTTGCTGCACGACGTTCTGCGCTTGAAGCCTGCGCATGCTTGGGCTGGTGCGGCCTTGTTAGAGGAGTTGGGACGCGTGGCAGTGGCGGTGGTGATCAAGGAGCATATGGATCTTTCACCGGAAGCAGGCGCTGCGCTGGACGAACGGGCAGTGGTATTTTTGG
Source organism: uncultured Peptococcaceae bacterium (assembly GCA_902496505.1). Classification (GTDB taxonomy): domain Bacteria; phylum Bacillota; class Peptococcia; order Peptococcales; family Peptococcaceae; genus CABVBB01. The sequence goes on along the minus strand of CABVBB010000128.1, from coordinate 5,800 downwards.
CTGATAAGCTGGTGCAGGAGACTGGCCGGGTCAGCTTGGCGGAGCGCTATGCGCAGGCGCTGCAAAAGTTTGCGCCAGAAACAGCAGAGGGGCAACGCATCCGTCAAAATCTCCAGCAGGCACAGACCCTATTGGCACGGGTGGAGGCCAGCACAGGAATTAAACTAGAAAAGAACAGGGGATGAGTCAATGGCCCAAATCATCGGGTATACGGAAAGCGTTTGTCCACAGTGCTTGCAGCGTATCAAAGCCAGCCGGGTGGTCAAAGAAGATGGCATTTATTTAGAGAAGGTCTGCCCGGAACATGGTGCCTTCAGTACGCTGATCTGGCACGGCGATGCAGAAAGCTACCATCGCTGCGGTGCAGGCGGATCTTTTGCCGCAGCGGGCGGTCACAGAGCAGGGGTGCCCTTATGACTGCGGGCTGTGCGCGGAGCACAAGCAGCAGATGTGCTGCGTCCTTTTGGAACTTACGAGCCGCTGCGATCTGCACTGTTCAGTTTGTTTTGCAGCCGCTGGTACAGAAACGACTGACCCAACGCTTGCAGAGATCGGCCGCTGGCTGGAAGCCCTGCTGGCTGCGGGAGGGCCCTTTAATATCCAGCTGTCTGGTGGAGAACCGACGCTGCGTGATGATCTGCCGGAAGTCATCGCTTTGGGCAAGGAGAAGGGGTTTCCTTTCTTTCAGCTCAATACCAACGGTTTGCGTCTAGCCAGTGACGAGGTATATGTGCGACGTCTGGCAGAAGCGGGGCTTGATACCGTATTTTTGCAGTTTGACGGCGTCACCGAGCGGCCTTATCAAAAACTGCGTGGGCGGGCGCTGCTGGCAGAAAAAATGCAGGCTATCGCGCAGTGTGCGGCAAATGGCTTGGGCGTGGTCTTAGTGCCCACAGTGGTAGCTGGGGTCAATGACCAGGAGATCGGCAGGATCATTGACTTTGCTCTGAGCAATATGCCTGCAGTGCGCGGTGTGCATTTTCAGCCGGTCAGTTATTTTGGCCGAATGGAGCTGGAGAAACGGCAGCATCTCACCATCCCTGACATGCTGGCTGCTATTGAAGAGCAGACCGGCGGCCGGATGCGGGCAGCAGATTTTGCAGGCGGCAGCGCGGAAAATGCTTACTGCTCTTTTCATGGCAATTTTATGCAGATGCCAGATGGCACGCTGAGCGCTTTGACGAAGACGCCCGCCTGCTCATGTGCCGCATCATCCCAACAGTCGCGGCAGGCAGTAGCCAAGCGCTGGACCTTCCCACAGCCCATGGATCGCTATAAAAATGAACCGCAGGATGCCTTCGATGTTTTTTTGAACCGTTTTGAAGAGCAGACGCTGGCTGTGTCGGGCATGCTGTTTCAAGATGCGTGGAATCTCGACTTGGAGCGGCTGAAACGCTGCTATATCGGTGAAGTGGATGGTCGGGGCGGCATCATTCCCTTCTGCGCATATAATCTGACCAGTCAGACTGGCCGCAGCTTGTACCGCGGAAAAGCATGAGGCGCTCCTGGGTAGAGGACTACACCGCCGCTCAGACAGGCTTGGCGATGCCGCTTACACGAGAAGCGCTGGAGGCGTGGCAGTTGGCGCAGCTGGAGCAGCTGTTGACCTATGTTCGCGAGCACAGCCGCTTTTACCGTGACTATCCGAAGACGCTGACCTCGCTTGCAGAATTGGAGCAGCTGCCGCTGATCGAGGACAGTATGCTGGCAAAAGACGGCCAAGCAATGGTCTGCCTGTCGCAGAGCGCTGTCCAGCGGGTGGTTACGCTGCAAACTTCTGGCACCACGGGACAAGCTAAGCGGTTATATTATTCCGCAGAAGATGTAAAGCGCACGGTGGATTTCTTTGCGTATGGTCTGCGGGAGATCGCTGCGCCAGGGGCAAGAGTGGTGGTGATGATGCCCAGCCAGCGGCCGGACGGTGTCGGTCAGCTGATCCTGCGCGGATCGGCCCAATTGGGCGCAGAGGGGGTCGCGGCCCCGCTGAAAGCCGATTTTGCCAGCTTGGCGGCATTGGTGGCAAGTCAGGCAGATGCTGTGGTCGGACTGCCGGGGCATCTGCTCAGCTTGGGGCGTTACCTGCGGACGCAGGGCAGAAATAGCCTCAGACAGACGATATTGACCAGCGCTGATGGTTTGACGCCGCCAGTGGAGCAGGCACTGCGCAGGCTTTGGGGCGATGTGGTCGATCATTATGGTTCGACGGAGAGCGGGCTGGGAGGAGCGGTGCAGTGCAGCGCCAGAGGCGGGCGGCATATCCGTGAGAGCGACTTGCTCTGCGAGATCATCGATCCGCTTACCGGCCAGCGGCTGCCAGACGGCCAATGGGGCGAGCTGGTGCTGACCACTCTGACGCGGGAGGCTATGCCGCTTTTGCGTTACCGGACAGGCGATCTGACGCGCATCCTGCCAGGAGAATGTCCCTGCGGCAGTCTGCTGAAACGGCTGGATCATATCCAAAGGCGCAAAGCAGATCCCAAGCAGCAGACCTTAGCGGAAAAGCTATGGCTTTTGGAGGATGTGGTGGATTTTGATTTGCACTGGACGGCCAAAGGCTGGCAGGCGCAGGTATTGTGCACGACAGCAGAAGCTGTGCGTCCGCTGTCGGAAGCGCTGGCAGATCTGGCGGTGCTGGCACGGGTCAGGCCGGTGAGCGGACAGGATCGACCATTTTATGCGGGCAAGCGGCCCAGCTGGTGAGGTGACATGATGGGGAGGACGATATATTTGCTGAGGCACTGTCAGCCGGAAGTGCCCTCTGGAGAACGATCGTGCTTGGGGCATACCGACGTGCCATTAGCGCAGGCGGGCTGGGCACAGGCAGCGCAGCTGGCGGAGAAATTTGGCGGGCGATCGATCAGGGCAGTGTACAGCAGTGATCTGAAGCGCAGCTATCAGACGGCGCAGGTTTTGGCCGATGCCCTTACCCTGCCGCTAAGTGAACGGACCGATCTGCGGGAGATCGATATGGGCGCATGGGATGGACTGACTTTTGCTGAGATCCGCCGCCGCTGGCCGGAGGCCTATCGCAGGCGGGGAGAAATGATCTGGCAGTATGCACCGCCTGGCGGAGAAAGTTTCGCCTGCTGCGCACAGCGGGCAGAGCAGGCGTTGGCAGCCATCCTGGCAGAAAGTCAGGGAGATGTGCTCATCGTGGCGCACAGCGGCCTGAATCGGGCGCTGCTGTGGCAGTGGGGCGTGCGGCCGCCAGCGGGGCTATTGGCTATCGAGCAGGCGTATGGGTGCGTCAATCGGCTGAGCGTTGAGCAGGAGCATGGTTGGCTGGTGCAGTCTACAGGCGAGTGCTGGATATGAAGGAGGTTTATATATGGAAACATTATTTGAACAGGCGGTAGAGCTTTTGGCGGAAGGGCGCAGCTTTGTCTACGCTGCCGTCATCAGCGAAAATGGTTCAACGCCGCGGTCAGCTGGGGCCAAGATGCTCATCTTAAAGGATCGTATCTATGACACCATTGGCGGCGGTGCGGTGGAGGGCGATGTCATTGCTCTGGCGAGAAACGATGTATTTTATGACCATCAGCCGCGGATCAAAGCTTATGACATGAGCGGCGCACAGGCAGCTGATGCTGATCTGATCTGCGGCGGAACAGGCGAGGTGCTCCTGGACTATATCGATGCCAGTGATCCCAATAATCAGCTCATTTTTCAAAAGGCGGCGGAAGCGGCAAAAGCAGGCCAAGAGGCTTGGCTGGTGACGATCTTGGATCAGCGGTTGGAAGCGCCGTATCCGCGGCAGTTCTTCCTCGCTATGGCTGGTGGTGAGGTAATCGGCGTATTTCACGAGACAGAGTATCTGGATAAGGCCGCTGTCTGCTCGCCAATGCGAGGCGGTTTGCATGGCGAGGTCGTGCCGGACGTGCGTTTTATCGCCGATCCCATCCAGCATGGCGGCGTGATCTATTTGTTCGGTGCAGGCCATGTGTCCAAAGAGGTAGCAGGTTTAGCCAAGCGGGTGGGCTTTCAAGTGGTAGTGCTGGATGACCGCAGCGAATTTGCCAATAGCCAGCGTTTTCCCGGCTGCAAAGTACGGGTGATCGATTCCTTTGAGCACCTGCCGCAGCTTCCGATCGATGAGAAGAGCTATATCCTGATCATTACACGGGGGCATCTTTATGACAGCGTTGTGCTGGAGTGGGCTTTGCGCACCAAGGCGTATTATATCGGCATGATCGGCAGTAAGAGCAAGCGGGACAAGATCTATGCTGAGCTGGAAAAGCAGGGCTTCTCTCGCGAACAGCTTGCAGAGGTGTGTTCACCTATTGGACTTAAGATCGGTGCGGAAACACCTGAGGAGATCGCTGTCAGTATCATTGCAGAGTTGATCCAAAAGCGCGCACAGCAGAAAAAGGCGATGACACTGACACAGTAATAGCAAGCGGGAATCATCAGAAATGGGGTGGCAGAAGTGAAATTGATCAAAACAGAAGAAGCCGTCGGCCATGTACTTTGTCATGATATCACCGAGATCGTGCCAGGTGTGGTCAAGGATGCTCGCTTTCGTAAAGGGCATATCGTAGCGCCTGAGGATATTCCGGTGCTGCTCAAGCTGGGCAAGGAAAATCTGTATGTCTGGGAAAAGACCGCAGGCATGCTGCATGAGGATGAAGCGGCGGAGATATTGCGTCAGCTGTGTCAAAATGAGCACATGTACAGCAAAGGCCCCAAGGAGGGCAAGATCGACCTCTACGCAGACTGCGACGGCCTGCTCAAAGTAGACGTTGCCAGGCTCAATGCGGTCAATATGCTGGATGATGTGATGATCGCGACCCGGCATAATAATTCGCCGGTCAAGGCAGGCGATAAACTGGCTGGAACGCGGGTCATCCCATTGGTGATCTCTGAGGAAACGATGTCAGAGATCCAGCGGACTGCTGGAGAAACACCGCTTTTATCAGTGCTGCCCTATCAGCCGATGAAGGTGGGCGTGGTCACTACCGGCAGCGAAGTCTATCACGGCCGCATCGAGGATCGGTTCACGCCGGTGGTGGTGAAGAAGCTGGCGCAGTATGGCTTGACGATGACAGCCCATCGCTTGTGTAATGACGATAAGCTGATGATCCAGCAGGCTATCGAAGACTTATTGGCGCAGGGCGTGGATATGGTGCTCTGTACCGGCGGTATGAGCGTCGACCCTGATGATCGTACGCCAGCAGCGATCAGGGCTACGGGGGCGGAGGTCGTCACCTATGGTGCGCCGGTCCTGCCGGGAGCAATGTTTATGCTGGCTTATGGCGCTGATGGGCGGCCGATCATGGGACTGCCAGGCTGCGTGATGTATGCGGCCAGCACGGTCTTTGACTTGATCCTGCCGCGCATTGCCAGCCGAGATCGGGTCAGCCGAGCGGAGATCAAAGCTCTGGGCAACGGCGGCTTGTGCTTGGAGTGTGAAGAGTGCCGCTACCCCAACTGCAGCTTTGGTAAAGGGAACTGACGAGGAGCGAGACAATGGAAAATGAGCTGAATCATTTTGATGAAAAGGGCAATGCAGTGATGGTGGATGTGGGGGCAAAAGCCGCTACCCAGCGAGAGGCCATTGCCAAAGGGCGCATCACGGTCAGTGAGCAGGTCATGGCGGCCATAGCCCAAAAGACCGCAGCCAAGGGGGATGTCTTGGCCGTGGCGCAGGTGGCGGGCATCATGGCGGCTAAGCGGACATGGGAACTCATCCCGCTGTGTCATCCGCTGCTTTTGACCAAGTGTTCCGTGGAATTCACGCTGCTTCCCGAGGAAATGGCTGTGGAAGCGACAGCCCTCGTCCGAGTGAATGGCCAGACTGGCG
>CABVBB010000127.1 GCA_902496505.1 uncultured Peptococcaceae bacterium | reverse complement strand
GCGCCTTCGCAGTCGCGGGGCATGCGGACGCCCAGCAGGGCGGCGGCTGTGGGGGTGACATCTACGTGTTTGATGATGCGGTCGGTGAGGCAGTTGGCCTTGATGCCGGGGCCGGCGGCCATGAAGACGGAGCGTACGGAGGTGCCGCAGGCGCCGTTGATGGTGGAGAAGCTGTCGGAATGGTCGCCGTTGTAGCCTTCGGCGATGTAATAGATGATATCGCCAGATTCTGGCCCGCCTTCGCCTAGGAGCGCGGCGTCGCGGTTGCGCAGAGCCAGGGCAACGATGCGGTGGCCGGTCTTTTCGTCGCGCAGGCTGTAGAGATCGGTCATGATCTTTTCTTCCAATTCAAACTGATCGGCCGGGTCAACGATGCCGTGGGGCTCGCGGCCTTTGATATTGAGGAAGATGTGGCAGTATACGGAGCAGACGGCGGTGGTCTTGGACCAGTCTACTTCGGGCAGATCATTGCCGTCGGCGTCTTTTTTGAGCACAGTGTAGCCCAGTTTGCGCATTTCGGAGGCGTTGATGCCCGCGGAGCAGAGCCGGAACACATCGGTATCATGCTCTGGTGTGACCTGGCCGTGGTCGGAAACGATGAGCACGGTCCAGCCTTCGTCCAGGAGCTCCAAGAACTGGCCGATGTAGCGGTCGGTCTGGAGGTAGACTTCTTCAAACAAACGCTGGCAGACTTCCGGCGCCAATTTGCTGCCTTTCTTCATATACTGCACCAGCATATGGCCCTGCATATCCACATTGTGGAAGTGGGAGAAAATGACGTCATAGCCTTGCTCACGGGCCATGTATTTGATGCCGCGGGCGTTCCAGTCAGCAGCATGATCCCAGCTGGCGCGCATGCATTTGGCGATGAGCATTTCATCGGAGCCGCCGGCCAGGCAGACTGGCTGCGGGTAGCCCACATTCTCGGTGACGGTCTGCAGCAGGGATTTGGGCGACCAGACGGTATCGTCGTGGAAGTCCATGGCGGAGGAGACCCACATGCGCAGGCTGGAGCCGTCCTCAGCCAATTCCAGCACGCGCATGCTGCGATTGGTCAATACATGCTCGTCATGCTTGATGGCTTCGTCGATGATATCCTGCACGAAGACGTCTTTTTCCAAAACAACGATCGGTACATCGGCTTTTTTGTTTTTGTAAATGGCAACACGGTCATAGATGCCTGCATCGTTTTTGAGGATGAGGCAGGGCCGATGGATGAGTCCGGCGGATAAGAGCAGCGTGCATTCCAGCGCCTCAGCCGGTGCGGCTGCCCAGCCGCTGGCCGGCTTGATGGGCGAAGAGACCATATCCATAGGGGTATCGGAAAGGTTCATGACATTTTCTTCTGGGGTCAGGGTGACGCGCTTGATGCTCTTGGCGGTCAGACGGTTGGCCATCATGTTCATCTCGTTGCCGTCGTTTTCCTCTACTTCCATGCCGGTGATGAAGCAGGGCACCTGGCTGTCGGAGGCGGCTTTATTGCGGAAGGAGACCTCCTGCACTTTGGGGCTGGCGACGAAAAGCAGCTCGGCTTCTACTTGAGCGGTGCCGACATTGATGCCGCCCGGCTGAGTCCCGTCGATGACGTGCAGGTTGGGGTTATCTGAGCTTGGCGGCCAAGAGGAACCCGGCCAATGCCAAACCAGTGTCTTGAGTCCTGCTTCGGCGGTCACGTTCCACAGCTGCTCAGCTCGGCAGTTGGTGGAGTCAAAGTTGTATTCCGCGATGTCGCGCTCGATATTGTGCCGATAGTACGCGGTGATACCGTGCACCCGTGGGCTGGCGCCGGTCGCCAGCGTCGTCCACATGGGCGGCGTGACGGTGGGCTGGCCGCCGATCATCTCTAATTCCCGCTGCGCTGCGCCTCTGGCCAAAAATTTGGCGGTATTGGGCATCTTGCCCTCATCTAAATAACGCTTAGTCAAGCGCGGGTCCAAACCATCAATGCCTAAAATCAATACTTTTTTGCTGTCCATGCTATTTTTCCTCCTTAAGATATCATTGTTTTATGCAAATGCCGCTGTGTTTAGAAAATGATGCTGCCCAGCGGCAGGCCAACCACTAATGAAGCGATGATGCTGATCGCTGCTGCCAAGGCGCCGTATTTGTAGGCATCCTTGATCTTGATCCAATCATTGGTGTAAATGAGCGCGCCTGGTGCTGATCCGCCCGGTGTGGCGATAGCCACTGCGATAGCGAAGGCAAAGAGCACGGTCATGAGCAGGGGATTGCCGCCCAGCTGCAGGCAGAACTGATACAAGACCGGCGTGAGCAGCGCGGCCAAGACCAGATTGTGCGCGATCTGGGTCAAAACGCCTGCGACGATGATGAAAGCGATGCAGAAAGTCAGTCCGCTGAAATGGGTGAACAACGGCTCCAAAAGCTCGACGATGAATTTGATGACGCCGGTCTCCTCTGAGCTCATGGCGGCAGAAACAGGCATGGTCGCTGCAAAGAGCAAGATCATATCCCAGTTCATACCGCTCTTGGCGGCGTCGGCAAAATTAAAAGAGATCTTGCCGCGGATCTTGAGCATTGCCATCAAGACCATGACGAACATCAGCGAACCAGTGATGCCCAGCTTATTGAAAAATTGGGTAAGGAAAAATTCCTTGGGCAGGATGCTGGGCGCAAACATAGCGAACATAAACAAGATCAAGAAAAATCCAGCAATTTTTTGTTCGCCGCTCATCTGGATATGCCGCAGCTCAGCAAACATATCGCCTTTGCCTTCAAAGTTGGATACATCCGGCCGCAGCACGAATTTCATCAGCCCCATATACACCGCTAAGCAAAAAACGGTGATGGCAAAGGTCAGTACGGTAAAATCCATAAAGTCGATGGTCATGCCGCCGGAGACGGTGGCCAGAGAGCCCAAGACCATGACCTGCGTGGCCTTGAACGGAAAAACGGCAAAACCCAGCATTGCGGAGTAAACGATACCGACCAGCATGATGGTGGGGTATTTTTCACCTTTGCCATAGCCTAGTGTCTCGCAGGCGCTGTAGAAAATGCTCCACAAAAGTAAGATGCCGGTAAACAAACTGACTGTTGCGCCCAGCACATAAGCGGCCAAAAAGACCATGAAGCTGAAGACATACGGCCGGCCGACGGTGATCTTGCGGCTGATGAACCAATTGGCAATGATGCGGCTCAGCCCGATCCTGTCCATATAGGCGGCAAAAACGAATAAAAATATACATAAGACCGTGTTGTTCGTGGCGCCAAAACCTGCGCCGATGGCTGCTGATACGCTCTGATAACCCGACAGCCCCAAGGCCAGCAGTCCCAGCATGCTCGGCCAGACAAAACCAATAGTGGTCCAGCCCCACAGCATGCCCAAAAATATCCCCAGCACCTTCATGCCCAGCGGTTCCAACGATCCCCAAGGCTCCAGATAGCCGATACCAAACATCAATAACAAGGTGACCGCTGTATTCAGCCAATAGATCCCATCTTTACTCTTTCCCATTGCTTTTCACCTTCTCGGTTAATTTTTCAGAAGACGCCGCTTTTTCCTGACACCCTTCACCTCGCCTCACACGTTTTGCAGCTCCCTCCTGACACCTCTTATTATAGTTTTTCCAACTCTTTTGCATAGATAGCAGTTATAGGTCTCCGTGGACCGTTACACATTTTTGTCATAAGCTCTCGTTATGTATGATGGGCCGCAAAAAAAGAGCTGCTGTGAGATTTGCTCACAGCAGCTCTGCTAATACAGCTTACTAAAATAGTCCAGATAATAATGAGCGAATAGCTCATAAAGCTCGGATCGCTCGGATCGTTTCTTGAGAATGCCATTTTCAAAAAAGACCTTGTCCCGCAGGGGTCGCTCAGTGATAGCTTCCTCCTGGGCATATTTGGGCCGGCGAAAACTGAGGAACAGTGCATTCGTCTGCACCGCCAGCTCGCGGAATACTTTGATATCGCTGACTTCATAGCGGATATTGGGCGGGCCAATGTGGGCAAATACCCGCTCCATCAGCGACGGCGCATTGTTGTACGGTTTGAAATTGATCAGCGGCAGTTTGACCAAGGTCGCCAGCGACAGCGTCTTGTACTTTTGCAGATAGGGATTGCCGGCCGCTCCGTAGACCATCAGCCGATCCCGCGCTACCGGCAGAAATTCCAGCGCCTCCGGCAAGGGGCCCTCCGCCATCTGTTCACCAATGATGGTGGTGATCAGACCAATGCCGTCCCGTTCCAGCACCTCCTGCACGATCTCTTCTGTAGCCATGGTCCGAATAGACAGATCGATATCGGGAAAGGCTTTGACGAAGTCCTTGTACAGCCGCCCGTAGCTCGTCCAGATATTGACCTCCGAAAGGATGCGCAGGTGACCTTTGACGACCTGGCGCGGTTCACTGGGGCCGTTGATGCTGTCGTAAAGCGCCACGATCTCCTCAAATTTGCGCACCACGCCTTCGCCCTGCTCGGTCAAAAATGCCCCGCGGGTGCTGCGGTTGAATATCTCCATGCTCAGCTCATTTTCCACTGCGGCAATGATGCGGCTCAGCTGCTGCTGATTGATATACAGATATTTGCTGGCCTTGTTGATGGATTTCCAGCGTGATACCTCGATCACATAACGCATGTCATTGATCTTCAAGCCCTCACCCTCTTTTGTTCACTGGTCTATGGCCAAAAGCGCCTGCGCTTCCTTAAAAAAGACGTCCAGCTTGCCCAGATAAGGCTCGCGCCAAGGTTTGTTGCGGCCGCAGTAATGGATGATCGCGGCATTGGCCCGCACCCAGTCTAGATCCAGCCAAGCATCCGATTCGGGACGCAGGACGAAAAGCCGCTCAGTCATATTGTAGCGGTAAGGATCTACCGGCAGGATGCGGCTGCTGTAGAGGCCGCTGATGATATCCTGATCGGGCAGGAAGAGGACCTTGCGGTGGCTCTCGATATAGCGGAACACTTCATCATAATCCTGCTCACGGCGCAGAAGCGCCAGATTCATCAGCATCACGCCGGAATTGATATACGGTCCCGGCTCCTCCATTTCCAGCCGCATTTCGTTGATCTTCTGCATGGAGCCTTTGACGTGAGAAGCGGCAGCAAAATAATGATCGCCCAGCTCCAGCTCGTAAAGCTCGTCCAGCGGACCGTTGACCACCAGATCCGGGTCCAAATAGAGCACGCGCTCCAGATCTTCCGGCAGATAGCGGGCGGCAAAAATGCGGTAGTACATCTCGCGGGGATAGCGGTCCGTCACCGGCGCCTCCGCCAGCATCTCATCATCCACCCACACACTTTCCACTGTGCCCCGCTCTCCCAAGACGCGCTGCACCTGAGAAAGCTCCTCCGCGCTCAGCGAATGGTGCAGGATATAGACCCTCACCTGCTCCTCATTATGCGCCAAGAGCGACGCCAGCATCACCTTGAGCGGCGGGATATAGCCGCTGTTCAGCGTGACCAAAATATTCATCGTTGCCCGTTCCATGATGGTTCCCCTTTGCTCTGTCAGATTTTGGCCGCAAAATTGGCCGTTATCTTCTGACTTCGCCGCCTGAAGGCGTTTTTCCTACAGTTTCTGCAAATTTTCCCCGTTTACAAAAGCTTTTCATAGCAGTAAAAAGGGCCCAATTCCTCCACGAAAGAGCATTGCCCGACCTTATGGTAGCCCATCTTTGCAAATAACGCCTGCATACGCTCATTGCAGTGGTAGGTGTCTGTACGCACCTGCCCCAATCCCCGCTCGACGGCCACCTTTTCGGCAAATCGCATCAGCTGGGTGGCGATGCCCTGCCGTCTGGCGGCTGGGTCCACAGCCATGCGGTGGATGACCAACGCCGGCGCCTCCAGCTGCCACGCTAAGGGCGCGTAAGCCGCGAGCTGCTCTTCATTGAGACAGACCAGTCCGCGGGGCGTGCCCGCCTCATCACAATAGAGATAAAGCTCCTCCTTCACGATGTCCTGCTCAAAATCAGCGCGAACGGGATATTCCGCACTCCACTGATCATTGCCTTCACGATTCATGATCGCCACTGTCCGCTCGATGATCGCCATGATATCGTCCAGATCGGCCTTTGCTGCTTGACGGATCATTTTTCCATCCCCCTTCTTTTCCTCTAACTTTACTGGCTTTGCCGCGCAAAAGCAACCCCCATCTCTGCGGCTTATGCTCATAAAAGTTGCAAATGGTAGCATATCTTGCAAGAATTTGCCCACAAGCGGTGCTAGAATGAAAAGAAAACAGAAAGGATGACCGCTATGCTCAAGGAACAGCGCCAAATCTATTATGACCGCGACTTGCAGCTGGAAGCCTATCATTTGAGCGGCATCGTGCAAAAATTCCCCAACCATTTCCATGACGATTACGTCATCGGCTTTATCAAAGGCGGCCGCCGTCAGCTGTGGTGCAAAGGCCAGACCTATGCGCTCAAAGCCGGCGATCTGATCATCTTCAATCCCCGCGACAATCACTACTGCGCGCCTATTGGCGAAGAACCACTGGATTACCGCGCGCTCAATATCCC